>CABRGB010000010.1 GCA_902470345.1 uncultured Collinsella sp. | reverse complement strand
GGCGCCCGCGCCCGCACCCAAGCCCGCCGCCGCGAAGCCCGCGCCCGCCGCACCCAAACCTCAGCCCAAAAAAGCCGCTCACCCCAAAGCCGTCGAGCCCAAACCGAGCCGTGACGAGATGACCTTTGCCCAGCGCATGGTCACCTCCAAGGAGCCTACGGGCGAGGGCGAGATCCCCGGTATGGCTCCGGCTCAAAAAATCATCATCGTGCTCGCCCTCATCGCGTTTATCGTCTTTATGGTTTACACGATCACGGGAAGCATGGGCCTGCACTAACCTGTTCGCGCCGGGCTCCATGCCCACGCGTCCGTCTCGCCCAACCCTCAACCTCTGCACAACACATCCGAAAGGTCGCCCCATGGCTTTGACCGACATCTCGAATCCCACCGACATCGCAATGCTCACCGATCTGTACGAACTCACTATGGCCCAGGGCCTGTGGGAGAGCGGCAAGGCCAATGAGCAGGGTTGTTTTACGGCGTTTTACCGCGACCATCCCTTTGGCAGCGCGTATGCCGTCATGTGTGGCACCGCCGAGCTGCCCGAGCTGGTCGAGAACTTGCGCTTTACGCCCGAGGACATCGACTACCTCGCTTCGCTCCGGGCTCCGGCCGGCGGCGCGATGTTCAAGCCTGCATTCCTCGACTACCTGCGCAACTTCCGTGCGCACGTGAACATTGACGCCGTGCCCGAGGGCGAGCTCGTATTTCCGCGCGAGCCCATGGTGCGCGTCACCGGTCCGTCGCTGGAGTGCCAGCTGCTCGAGACCGCGCTGCTCAACATCGTCGGCTTCCAGACGCTCGTCGCCACCAAGACGGCACGCGTGGTGTTGGCGGCCGACGGTCGTCCCGTCGCCGAGTTTGGCCTGCGTCGTGCCCAGGGTCCCGATGGCGGTCTGGCCGTCGCCCGCGCAAGCTATGTGGCCGGCTGCTCGTCCACGTCTAACGTGCTTGCAGGGCGCCGTTACGGCATTCCTGTCTTTGGCACGCATGCGCATAGCTGGGTGATGAGCTTTGACTCCGAGCTTGAGGCCTTCCGTGCGTTTGCCAAGTCGAGCCCCAAGAACTGCACGCTGCTTATCGACACGTACGACGTGCGAGAGGGCTGCGAACATGCCATTACGGTTGCCAAGGAGATGGAGGCGGCGGGCGAGCGCCTGTCGGCCATTCGCATCGACTCGGGCGACCTGGCTAAGTTGTCCAAGTATGTCCGCGGCCGTTTTGACGCCGAGGGCCTGCCCTATGTGGGGATTTCGGTCTCCAACGACCTTGACGAGTACACGATTCAGTCGCTGCTCGACCAGGGCGCGCCCATCGATAGCTTTGGCGTGGGTACCAAGCTTGCGACCTGCTACGATCAGCCGGCGCTGGGCGGCGTGTACAAGCTTTCCGCCCGCCGTGCGAGCGATGCGGACCCGTGGACGCCGGTGGTGAAGCTCTCCGAGCAGCCCTACAAGCGCACGATTCCGGGTGTGCAGCGTGTGCGCCGCTATTACGACGGCTTTGGCGGCCCGGTCTGCGACATGATCTATGACGAGGATCATCTGGCGGGGGAGGGCGCCGCGCGCGGCAATACCCTCGTGGCCGTGAACGATGCCGCCCTGGTGACCGATGTGTCCGAGCTTGAGTATCGCGAGCTGCTGGTGCCGATCGTGCGCGATGGCAGTGCGGTAGCCCCGCGCGAGAGCATCGAGGACGCACGCGAGCGCTGTGCTTGGGCAATCGATCATCTGGACGCGGCTTTTAAACGCTTCCTGTATCCGCAGACCTACGTGGTGGGCATGGAACAGGGCCTGGCCCAGGTGCGCGACGAGCTCGTGCGCAAGAACATGGCCGCGGCTTCGGCCTTCCCCTGGGCAAAATAATCCGAAGGGGACGGAGGAAAACGGACTATTTTCGTCCGTCCCGCACCAGGTGCCCCGGCTGCTCCAGCTCGCCCGAACGCTCGACATCCGATTGGTTTGACGTATGACGACTTCTTATAAAACGATGGTGGTAAAGATTGGCTCGTCCACGGTGGTGGGCGCCGATGGCAAGGTCAACCGCGCCTTTATCGGCGGGCTTGCCGATCAGGCCGCGGCCCTGCGCAAGCTTGGCTGGCGCTTGGTCGTGGTGAGCTCCGGCGCCATTGCCTGTGGCTATCCCGTTCTGGGTTTCGACCGCAAACCGGTCGGTGACCTGCCGAGCCTGCAGGCATGCGCCTCGGCCGGTCAGTGCATCATCTCGTCGGCCTACGACGAGGAGTTCCATGCGCGCGACCTACTCACCTCGCTCGTGCTGCTCACGCGCCATGACACGGCGCGCCGTACGTCCTACCTGCACGCGCGCGACGCCCTGCTGCGCCTGGTGGAGCTGGGCGTCGTGCCGGTCGTCAACGAAAACGACACCGTCACCGTCGACGAGATTAAGTTCGGCGACAACGATACGCTCGCGGCCCTCGTGAGCTGCTTGGTTTCGGCGGACCTGTGCGTGACGCTGTCCGACATCGACGGCCTCTACACCGCCAATCCGCATGAGGATCCGACGGCCGAGTTTGTCCCGGTCGTGCGCAAAATCGATGCCAAGATCATCGCCTCGGCGGGAGATTCTTCGACGTCGGTGGGCACCGGCGGCATGATCACCAAGATTCGCGCGAGCCGCATTTTGATGACGGCCGGCATTCAGAGCGTGATTTGCTCGGGCGAGGAGCCCGATGCGCTCGTGCGCCTGGCCCGCGGCGAGAGCGTGGGCACGCTGTTCGACCCGCCGGCGGAGCGCCTGGACATTGCGCCCCGTAAGCTGTGGATCGCACTGGGCGACAAGGCGCATGGCTCGGTAACGGTTGACGACGGAGCCGCGAAGGCGCTGGTCAGCCGTGGCTCGTCCTTGCTCGCGGTGGGTATTCGCCAGGTCGATGGAGATTTTGCCGAGGGCGATGTGCTCGATGTGTGTGATCCGAGCGGTATGGTTGTCGCCCGCGGTATCGCCGAGGCCGATTCGGACGTGCTGGAGCTTGCTGCCGGCCGCCGCCAGGACCAGATTGCCAGCAACCGCCTGCTGGCAGACCTGGCCGAGAAACCCGCGATCCACCGAGACAACTTGATTGTCTTCGCCTAACGGGTCGACGCTGCGCGCCGCCCAGAGCGACAATTTGTCATTCAAAAGGCGAGGCATGACCATCAGGTCTATGCCTCGCCTTTTTCATGCCAACTTGTTCGCTCTGGGCGGCGCTCGCTTCTTTTGTTCGACCTACGATACAAAGCCACTCGCTTAGGGGCGTTTTCGCTTTCCGTCCTCTACCTGCGGCATTGTCGTTTCCGGCACTTGTTCGGCACTTGGGGACGTTCCTTATGTGCCGGCAGGTGGGGACACTTCTTCGCTAGAAGATTCGGCGCAGGTCTCCGCGGTTGAGGGCTTCGTCGAAGAGGTGCTTGAACACCACGCTGCCGTGCAGGCCATCGTGCTCAAACTCGTTGGTCACCCAGGCATGCGAGTTGCCCACGCGGCTGAGCGTGTCGAACTGCAGGCCCGAATCTACGTACATGTCGTCGAAGTACACCGCGGCCTGGAGTGGCACCTCGTTGCATGCCAGGCGCTGTGGGTCGTAGATCTTGTCCCAGCTGGTGTCTTCCATCAGCAGGTCCATCGCGGGCTTGAAGGGCTTAAGTTCGGGCATCTGCTCGAACATCCACGGGAACATGGCCTCGCCGGTAAACATGAGCGGGCGCGCGAGCGTGTCGAACTCGGCGCGGTGTGCCTTTTCCCCTGCCGCGGCCCAGCGAATGGGCATGGTGTCGCCATCGGCGTAGATGAACTCTTGCAGCGTCCAGTACAGCGGATTCGTGCGCGTGTTGGTGCGCTCGAAAGCGCGCATCAAAAAGCTATCGGATACTGAGGCACCGCAGCCCAGCGTGCCGTCGCCATCAACAAACGCATGGTCGATAATCCAGTGCATGCGCTCAAAGCTCGGCTTCATGCCAAAGTCGCTGCCCATGAGCTGCAGGCGCTCGACCGTCATCGGCGAGCCGTCGGGTAGCACGGGCTTTTGCTCTTCGATCGCATCGGCCAGGGCTGCCACCCGCTCAACGTCGGCGGGGTAGCGGTCATAATACTGCTGCGTCTTGGCCGCCATGCGCGGGAAGGTGTGCGCGTAGACCTCGCTGGCGCTCGCCGGGACGTGGGGGATGCCACCACAGGTAAAGCTCGCCGCCACGCCCTCGGGGAAGAGCGATAGATAGCTCAACGTCAAAAAGCCGCCGTAGCTTTGGCCGAGCGTGACCCACGGTTTGCCGCCAAAGCCCACGAGGCGCAGGTACTCAAAATCGCGCACGATGGAGCTGGCGAGGTGGCGCTTGAGGAAGTCCGCCTGCGAGCGTGCGGCATCGGAGCCTGCCGCCTCGGCGCGCTCGCCCAGTGCGGCAATCGTGCGCCCGTCCACGCAGCTACTGCGTCCGGTGCCGCGCTGGTCGGGAAGGACCACGCGGAAGTGCTTGACGGCTTCCTCAATCCAACCGTCGCTCGTGGGCGAGAGCGGACGCGGGCTCTCGCCGCCGGGGCCGCCCTGCAAAAACAGGAGCAGTGGCAGATCGTCGTTGATGCGGTCGGGCGCGCAAACCACGCGGTAGAAGAGCTTGATGCTCTCGGGCGCGCCGGCGATTGGCGCCGGCATAGCGCCGCGGCGCATGGTACTGCCGACGGCCAACAGCATCGGCTCCAGGCCGCGCCAGTCAAGGGGGACGTCGATGCTGTGGTCCTCGACGTAGAGGCCGGGGACGTGGTACGAAGTGATGAGGGCCATGTGAGTCTTCCGTTCGTTGCGGTGTTTCGGGTTGACCAATTCTACCGCCGCGCGCGAGGGCATGCACAAATCGGCTACCATGGTGGGCAAACATCTAAGAGAAAGGGCCGCCCATGTCGGTCGATATAGCCACGTATGTCCACGATCTTGCCGTTGCCGCCAAGGCAGCGTCGGCATCGCTTGCCACGGCGAGCGATGAGCAGCGTCAGGAGGCCGTGCGCGCCATGGCCACAGCGCTGCGCGACGGTGTCGATTCCATCGTTGCCGCCAACGAGCTCGATATGTCTGCTGCACGCGATGCGGGGACTTCGGCGGGGCTTCTCGATCGCCTGTTGCTGACGCCCGAGCGCGTCGAGGGCATGGCCGCCGGCCTGGAGAAGCTCGCCGAGCTGCCCGATCCTGTCGGCCGCGTGCTCGACCACCGCGTGCTTGCAAGCGGCGTGGACCTCACCCGCGTGAGCGTGCCGCTGGGCCTGGTCGCCATGGTCTATGAGGCGCGCCCCAACGTGACGGCCGATGCCGCGGGCATCTGCATCCGCACAGGCAACGCCTGCATTCTGCGCGGCGGTTCGCTGGCCTATCACTCGTGCGCCATGATTTCCGAGTTGCTGGCCGATGCGCTTGAGGCCCAGGGTTTCCCGCGCGAGGCCGTCTCGATGATCGAGTCTACCGACCGCGAGGCCACCGGCGAGCTCATGAAACTCCGCGGCATCGTCGACGTGCTCATTCCGCGTGGCGGTGCGGGCCTGATTCAGCGCTGCGTGCGCGAGTCGCTTGTGCCGGTGATCGAGACGGGTACGGGCAACTGCCATATCTACGTGCATGAATCCGCCGACTTTGACAAGGCGCTCAACATTATCGTCAATGCCAAGACCCAGCGCGTGGGCGTGTGCAATGCCGCCGAGTCGCTGCTGGTCGACCGTGCCGTTGCTGATCGCTTCCTGCCCGCAGTCGTTGCCGTGCTGTACGACCGCGGCGTGCTCATTCACGGCGACGAGGCCACGTGCACCGCATGCGCCGACGCTGGGCTTGCCGAGGGCGACGACTATGTTGCCGCGACTGAGGAGGACTGGGGCCGTGAGTACCTGGCGCTCGAGATGAGCGTGAAGGTCGTGGCGAACGAGGACGAGGCCATCGCACACATCAACCGCTACGGCACCATGCACTCCGAAGCCATCGTTGCCGAGGACGAAGATGCCTGCGAGCGCTTCCTGGATGCGGTCGACGCCTCGGCCGTGTACGCCAACGCCAGCACGCGCTTCACTGACGGCGGCGAGTTTGGGCTGGGTGCCGAGATCGGCATCTCGACCCAAAAGCTCCACGCCCGCGGCCCCTTTGCCGCCGAGGCCCTCACCACCTACAAATACAAGCTCCGCGGTACCGGCCAGGTCCGTCCCTAAACCTACCAAAAAGGGACAGGTTTATTTTGGCAGGTTTTATCTGCGGTTTTGCCGGGCGACACGTTCGCCCGGCTTTTTTCTCCGCATGCCTTTTCTACCTTTCGGCTTGAGCCGCGGCGATATACGATAGTGACACCGTGTCCTAGCACCGACTCACCTGGAGGTATTGCCATGTCCCAGACGCTTTCCGCCGGAATCACCCGCGACCGTGCGTTCGAACTGCTCAACGAGCACAACAAGGACCCGTTCCATATCACGCACGGCGAGACCGTCGAGGGCACCATGCGCTACTTTGCGCGCGAGTTCGACCCCGAAAACGAAGAGTTTTGGGGCATTGTCGGCCTGCTGCATGACCTGGATTGGGAGGAGCATGAGGATGACCCCATGAATCACACCATCTATGCCGCCGAGATTCTCGAGGGTGAGGGTGCGACTCCTGAGCTTATCCGCGCCATCCAGACGCACACGTCCGATTTCAACTCTTCGCTGCCCAAGCCCGAGCTGCAGATGGAGAAGATCCTGTTTGCCTGCGACGAGCTCACCGGCCTGATCGGTGCTGCTGTGATCATGCGCCCGAGCAAGAGCGTTATGGACTTTACGGCCAAGTCACTCAAGAAGAAGTTCAAGGACAAGCGCTTTGCCGCCGGCTGCTCACGCGACGTGATTTCGCAGGGCGCCGAGATGCTGGGCTGGGAGCTTCCTGAGCTCTTCGACCGCACCATCGCGGCCATGCAGTCCTTCGCCCCCGACCGCGACATCTTCCAGGCCTAACCTGCCAAAAAGGGACAGGTTTATTTTTGGTAGGTTTTATCTGGGAAAACGCTTCCGTTGGACGTTATTCAGCGGAAGCGTTTTCTGTTTGACATGGTGATGCTGGCGAATGGCGGCGCCTCGCGGCAGGAAGCTGCGCTTCGCCGTATCCGTGACTCGGCAAACGCGACGCTAGGACGCGTTCTTGATAATCCATGTTCCCAGTCCGGTCAGCAGCTGAACCTGCTTAATCGTTAATCCTTCTTTTCGAAGCGCAATAATCGCCTCATTGCGAAGTGGCTTGGAGACGGATTTGAGTTCCGTCGGAGCACATCCTGCGACACTCTGCACGATTGCCGTGCCAAATTCGTATAAATCGTCCTCGCGAACCTTGGCTGTTGCGCTGGGGCGATAGGGAAGCGACGGCGTGCTTTCCATGAGCTGAAGGTATGAGCGAGGTGTTGGGAATAAAACACCGACAATGCTGCCGGTGACATGCGGCCGTGACCTGGCACTCATTAGATACTCGCGATGGCTGCTCCAGGGATATTCGTCATATGCCGCCAGTCCTGCTTTTTGTGGATTCAGATGAATGTATCGAATTGCCTCGAGTAAATATACTTCCGACTTAATGGGCGAATCCCAAAATCGCTCCTGAAACACGTGGCCGATATGCCCTGTCCGCGCATTGTATCTACCCGCAAACGACACGGCTATCGCTTGCATCGCGTCGCTCTTGCGGTCGTCCGGATCGTCGATGAGGAGATGAATGTGGTTTCCCATAAGGCACCAAGCGATAAGCTCAATATTGTGTTTAGGGAGGATCGCATCGAGGATCTGAAGCATGGCGATTCGGTCCTCGTCGCCGTCAAACAACAATTGTCCTCCGTTTCCACGCAACGTGACGTGGAAATAACCAGTCGGTGACTTTGAACGAGGTTTTCTCGGCATGGCCCCTCCTTGAGCTTGGATGGGCTGAAGATACCGCATCCGGAGGCTTTGGTTGTCGAGATTCAGTTCACCGACTATAGCTGCTACCTGCCGAAATGTTATTGCGTTTTCAAATTGATGCTTTTTAATGGTAATTGAGCAAGGCAAGCGCGCCTGCCGTGGATGCAGGCGCTCGTTACGTCGAGCAGGATGGCTCTCGTGTGAAAGAAGTCGCAAATTGGCATCAAACTAATCTGCGGCGATCAAAAAATGGCCGGGCGCTCACAAACAAAACGGAGCACCCGGCATTTACTAATTGTTCATTGACGTTTGGCCAGATAAAACCTGCCAAAATAAACCTGTCCCTTTTTGACAGGTTAGTTGAGGGCGGCTTGGGATAGGCGGGCTTCGGCGTCCTCCTCGGTGACGCCCAGGGCCACGGCGAACTCCTCGATGGAGCGGCGCTTGGCTTCCTTGAGTACGCGCATGTAGTAAGAGCTGGGCTTTTTATCTGCTTCCTCGGCCTGGCGAATACGGTGCATCATGGTTTTTGCCACGCGGACCGTCTCGGGCGCACCCAGCTTGAGCTGCTGCTTAAAGTGCGTCTCTTCAAGCGAGCTGTTGCGCTCGGTAAAGGTGTCGCACTCCAGCTCGTCGTAGTGGCTCAGCAGGTGCTCGGCATCTTGCTGGGAGATGGCGGCATGCAAACGGTCGGCCTGCGCCACGGGGTACATGAGGATCGTCTGTGCATGTCCCTGCTTGGTCTCGAGCAACAACATGGGCTGCGGCGTGTCGTCCCTAAAACCGACGACGGTGCAGACTCCCTGACCCGGATGAATGACGTGTTGACCGATTGAGAACATGCTACCTCCAACTTATACGAATTCACGTATGTTAAGAATACCACGCTGACGTGCGTAAACCCTTACTTTATGCAGGAAAAGCACACAACTCCGATAGGTAAGAGTATTCGATAAAATGCACTGCCCATTTATATGTTTATGCAGTTCCAACGCGTGCATAATCTGCAGGCAAACCGCCAACTTTGTACTGCCGCGCAGGAGCAGTAGTCATTTTTGTGCATATGCAATATCTATTAGCTTTACCCTGCGACAGTGTGCGTCGCTTGTGATAGAGTGCTACAAACTCTGGCTTTTGCCCTACGAGTGACCAAGAGCTCGGGGGCTTTAACACAAGGAGGATCTATGCCCGAGAAGATTGAAGAGCTGGTACGCGCTGCGCTTGCTGCGGCCCAGGAGGCCGGCGACCTTTCCGCATTTGAACTTGACGATTGCGCCATCGAGCGACCGGCTGACACTTCTCATGGCGAGTGGACCTCCACCATGGCCCTGAAGTCCGCCAAGCTGGCCCACTGCGCCCCGCGCAAGATTGCCGAGGCCGTCGTTGCCCATATGCCCGAGGATCCCGCGATCGAGAAGGTCGAGATCGCCGGCCCTGGCTTCATCAACTTCTACCTCTCCGTTGCCGTCAAGAACGCCATCTTTGGCGAGGCCCGCGAGAAGGGTATGGACTTCGCTAAGTCCAACGTCGGCGGCGGCCTGAAGACCCAGGTCGAGTTCGTTTCCGCCAACCCCGTCGGCCCCATGCACATCGGCCATGGCCGCTGGGCCGCGCTGGGCGACTCCCTCTGCCGTGTTATGGACCACGCCGGTTACGACATCCAGCGTGAGTTCTACATCAACGACCACGGCTCTCAGATGAACACCTTCGGCAACTCCATCAGCACGCGCTACATGCAGCTTGCCGACATCATCGCCAAGCAGGGCGTGGATATCGACGAGGCTCACAAGATTCTGATCGCCGACCGCGACGCCTTTGTCGCCGACGAGAACGACGAGCACCCCGAGACCCATCCCTACCAGGACAACTTTGCCGAGACTCTGGGCAAGGACTCCTACGGCGGCGACTACATCATCGACGAGGCTGCTGAGTTCTGGCGCACCGACGGCGACAAGTGGGTTGAGGCCGATCCGCAGGAGCGCATGGAGAGCTTCCGCGAGCGCGGCTACGTAAAGATGGTCGACAACATGCGCGACCTTTGCCACGCCGTCAACTGCGACTTCGATCGTTGGTTCTCCGAGCGCTCGCTGTATGTGAAGGACACCGAGGGCGAGACTGCCGGCACTTCCGCCGTCGACCGCGCTTTTGAGAAGCTCGACAAGATGGGCTACCTCTACACCAAGGACGGCGCCCTGTGGTTCCGCTCCACCGATCTGGGCGACGACAAGGACCGCGTCCTGATCAAGTCCGACGGTGAGTACACCTACTTCGCCTCCGACGTTGCCTATCACTGGGATAAGTTCCAGCGCGTCGACCACGTCATCGACATCTGGGGCGCCGACCACCACGGCTACATCGAGCGCGTCCGCTGCGTTTGCGACGCTCTCGGTTACCCCGGCAAGTTCGAGGTTCTGCTGGGCCAGCTCGTCAACCTGCTGCGCAACGGCAAGCCCGTCCGTATGTCCAAGCGCAAGGGCACCATGGTGACCCTGCAGGAGCTCGTTGACGAGGTCGGCTCCGACGCCGCTCGTTACACGCTCATCTCCAAGAGCTCCAACCAGATGGTCGACTTCGACATCGAGGCCGTTAAGAAGCGCGACAACTCCAACCCGGTGTACTACGTGCAGTACGCTCACGCCCGCGTGTGCTCCATCCTGCGTCGCGCCGCCGGCGTTACCGCCGAGCAAGCCGCCGAGATGGGCATGAAGGCCGTCGCCGAGAAGGCCATTGGCGAGAACGTCGATTACTCGCTGCTGACCGACCCGACCGAGCTCGCCCTTTCGCGTAAGCTCAACGAGCTCACCGACCTTATCGGTAGCTGCGCTCGCGACCGCGCTCCGTTCCGTCTTACGCACTTTGCCGAGGAGCTCGCCGGCGACTTCCACAGCTTCTATGCTGCCTGCCAGGTGCTGCCGAGCGAGGGCCGTCCCGTCGACCCCGAGCTTTCGCGCGCCCGTCTGGCCGCTTGCGACGCCGTCCGCGTGACGCTCGCCCTGGTGCTCACCCTTGTTGGCGTGACCGCTCCCGAGCAGATGTAAGCTGCGGGTCATTTGACCGTGTAGGTTCGGCTTTGCTGAGCCCTATAAGCCCGATCTCCATGCGGAGGTCGGGCTTTTTGCGTTTGGCGGGGCTTTTTGGTGTGTTGGGAAATGCTACTAAATCGCAACTATACCGGTTTACTACGATGAATTTGGGGAATCCAACCACACGGGCTTTTCACCGAAAAGTGCAAGCCGTCTAGCTGGGGTTTTACTTTTTCGGGTTTTGGTGTGGTCGCGGTTGAGCGATTCATCGTAGTAAACCGCCATATTTTTGAAAATGACCCCTTTGGGGACGGAGGAAAACGGATCATTGTTGTCCCGTTGAGGAACGGCGGAACACCTTCTGCCAATAACTAGGGGCATCTACTACGTTTAAGTGCGTACCTCGAACCACGCCGAAAATCGCAATATTAAACCCGCAGGTAGCTGGCTTGTGACTTTCAAAAAAATAGCGAGTATGGTCAGGGGTGCAGGGGCAAACGTAGTAGATGGGCTCGATTCGTGGTGTATTGATATTGGGACCGATGGCCTTGCTCTTCAGTTGTCCCGTCTTCTTGAGATTTGAGGTTTGATCTGCCTCCTTCTGATGGGTTGCGGTGGAATAGTTCCTGTTTGAGAGGTGTCTGCCGGGAGTTGGGAACTATTTCACCGTAACTTATGACGTGGCGATGGCATACGCTGAAACTTTGTAAAGAGTGTTCCTTTTGACTGGTCGTTTAAGAACGTCCCCGATGACTAAGTTGCAGGTGGTGGCGGTTGTGTTACACTGATGCTGCGAATTTGACGCAATCATCTCGATACAGATCAATGATGCCCGTCGCTTTTTGGACGGAGCTAGACTGTTTAGCCGCCCTGAAGGTATATGCAGGGAGCATGTGATCGCAGGGCTTGAAAAGAAAGTTGAGCAAACACTGTGTCTGATCAACAACAAGATAACGAAATAACGACGACGCAAACGGCTCCCGCTGCACCGGTTACGTCGGACCAGACCGTGGTGCCCGCGCCGGCGCAGGTCTCGGCTCCCGAGGCGCCTAAGGCCGCCACGCCCACCACGTCCGCTGCTATCGAGGAGGCTGCACCCGCTAAGCCCAAGCGCACGCGTCGTGTGGCCAAGCCTGCTGCGGACGGCGAGGAGGCTACAAAGCCCAAGCGTCGCACGACGCGCACCACGCGCGCGAAGCGGCCCGCTGCCGCCGATGCTTCGGCCCCCATTTCCGATGAGGTCGCGCAGGCCCGTGCACTGGCACAAATCAGCGAGGCCCAGGTTGTGCGTGCCCGCCGTCGCGCTGCCGAGCGCGAGGCCGCGGCATTGACCGAGCTTGCCGCGCCGGTCGCCCCCGAGGCCCCGGCGGCCAACGAGGCTCCTGCTGCCGAGCAGATGGCCGAGAAGCCGGCACCGCGCACGCGTCGCCGTGCGGCAGCCAAGACGCAGCAGCCCGTCGAGCAATCGACTCCTGAGGTCGCTGAAGCTCCGGCTCGCTCTGCGGCAGGGGAGGGCGCTCCCTCCGCTGAGTCCGTTGCACCCGCTGAGACCAGCGAGGTTCCCGCCGTTGACCCGGCTCTGCGACCGCATCGTCGCGGCCGCAAGCCCAAGGCGTATGTTGAGGCCGAGAAAGCCGCTGCCGCAGCAGCTGCTGCTCAGAGCGCAGCGGTGACGGCCGAGCCCGCGGCTACGGCCGATACCCCGGTCCGGGACGCTCCGTCCACCGAGGCTCCCGCATCTGTCGATGCCGAGCCCGCCGATGTTCGTCCCGGCCGTAGTTGTCGCACTGCGGCAAAGCGCTCGACGAAGGCGAAGGCCAAGCCCGACGCCGAGGCCAAGCCCGTCGACGATAAGTCCTCTGACGCAACCGCCGATGCCGCTTCCGAGGCCGAGAACGCCGATCAGCTGGCAACTGAGAAGCCCAAGCGCACGCGCAAGAAGTCCGCAAGGGCCAAGGTTGCCGAGCAGCAGGGCGACGCCGATTCCAGTGCTCATGTCAACGCCGACGCCAAGGCAGAGGGCGGGGCCTCGTCCGGTACCGATGCGCCCGCAGCCGCGGCTGACGGGGGCGTCGAGACCGAAGAGGGCGCCCGCCCCAACCGCCGTCAGCACAAGCGCAACGACGAGCGCAACGACCGCAAGGACGATCGCAACAACGACCGCCGCAGCCGTCAGCGCGACCGCAAACAGCGCAACAAGGAGCGCAACGCCGCCCCCACCGAGCCCACGCTTTCGCGCGAGGAGCTTGCGGCCATGAAGGTCGCCGAGTTGCGCGAGAAGGCAAAAGAGTTCGAGATCGAGACGACCGGCAAGAAGAAGGCCGAGCTCGTCGAGGAGATCTACACCACCGCCGCGAAGGCCGAGGGCTTCCGCGATATTAAGGGCATCCTGCAGATTCGCCCGGACAGCTCCGGTATCATCCATGCCCACGGTTACATGAAGTCCAACGAGGATGCCTTCGTCCCCGCTTACCTTATCCGCTCCGCACGCCTGCGCACGGGCGATGTCATCGAGGGCTCGCTGCGCCCCTCGCGCGGCGGCGACAAGCGCGCCGGCCTCGCCAAGATCACGACCGTTAACGGCATGGATCCCGAGCAGATCCGCAACCGCCCCAAGTTCGGCGACCTTACCCCGGTCTATCCCAACGAGCCGTTGCGCATGGAGCACGGCAAGGATTCCATCACCGGTCGCGCTATCGATATCGTGTCGCCGATCGGCAAGGGCCAGCGTGGCCTGATCGTGTCGCCGCCCAAGGCCGGCAAGACAACTATCCTTAAGAAGATCTGCCAGTCCATCTCGATCAACAACCCCGAGGTGCACCTCATCTGCCTGCTCGTCGACGAGCGCCCCGAAGAGGTCACCGATATGCAACGCTCCATCAAGGGCGAGGTCGTGGCCTCGACCTTCGATATGCCTGCCGACAACCACACCCGCGTGGCCGAGCTTGTTATCGAGCGCGCCAAACGCATTGTGGAGCTGGGTGGCGATGTCGTGGTGGTGCTCGACTCCATCACACGCCTTGCCCGCGCCTACAACTTGGCGGCACCCGCCTCCGGCCGCATCCTTTCGGGCGGTGTCGATTCGGCGGCGCTCTACCCGCCCAAGCGCTTCTTGGGTGCAGCCCGCAATATCGAAAACGGCGGCTCTCTTACCATTCTCGCCTCCGCCCTCATTGACACCGGCTCCAAGATGGACGAGGTCATCTTTGAGGAGTTCAAGGGCACCGGCAACATGGAGCTCAAGCTCGACCGCGATCTTGCCGACCGCCGCATCTTCCCGGCCATCGATCCCGTTGCCTCCGGTACGCGCAACGAGGACCTTCTGGTTGACGAGCAGATGCGCCCGTTTGTCTTCGGCCTGCGTCGCATCCTCGCCGGTATGAACAACACCGAGCGCGCGGCGGCGTCGTTTATCAAGGGTCTTAAGGGCACCAACACCAACCAGGAGTTCCTGGTGCGTTCGGCCAAAAAGCATAGTGACTACGAGCAGACGTTTTAGACTATAAACTGCACGCAAAACCGCCATACGAATGGACAATCGGGCCGGGTTTATGCCCCGGCCCTTTCTTTACGGCGCCACTCGACAACATTTTTTGACCTTATGACCGGCAGGCAGCAGTTTTCGAGCCACAATCCGGCCTCATCGCTTGCAATCGGAGGGTCGGTTTCGCATAATAACTTTTAAGCTTCGCGACGGAAAGCGCAGATGAAACGAACCATATACCGTTGCTTTGGGACGCATGTCCCGCTTCATCTTCTCTCGCGCAGCCAACTAAATGATGCGATTTGGGTGCTGGAAGATGGGGAGAGCTCATGGCTTCTTCTGATGCAACACAACGAGCAGTCCTTGCCGGACTTTCCTGTGGGATCGGCCTTGCCGCCCCCGTGGTGATGTATGCCGCGACGTTGCCGTTCTCGTCGGTCAACGAGACGGTTGTCGCGGGCGCGGTTCCCTTTGCCGTTGGTGCGGTGGTGGGCGTGGGTATCTACGCCGCCTCGCTGGGCATCTCCGAGTATCGTGCCGAACACGATGGCCGCCTGTTTGAGCCCGATGCCGTGGGCGGCGCAGCTCAGTTTGGCCGGACCCACAACGAGTTCAAGACCGCTTCGATTCCCGCGCAGCAGCAGGGGGCGATGCCTCAGCCTGCGGCACCGGCTGATCAGGCCAATGCCGCACAGCCTTCTTCCGCATTTCTCTCCGGCCTGACCGGTGCGTTCCAGCGCCGCCACGCCGACGATGGCGTTCCCACCATCGCGCGCGCGGCTAACGCCATGGATGAGGCCGAGGCTTGGTCTATGATCGACAGTATTCTCGATGACGATTCCCCGGTCAGCTGCGATCCCGCGCGTTCGCGCGATGTCTACCAGGTTGCAATCGACGAGCTCACCAACGGTGGAAAGACCGGTTCTTACAATCGCGATGACATTGCCGCTGCCGCACGCGCCGTCTCGGGCTCTCACGCCGCCCCTGCGGGTAGCACCGCAGCCTTCGTGGCGCTTGTGGCCAACGCCGCCAACAATGCCGCCTATAACGGCGCGTCGTCGGCTGCGTACACCTCTGCCGCGGCGGCCGCTTCGACCGGTCAGCAGGGTGCAGCTCAGGCGGCTCCCTCTGCCGATCCCTTTGCCGATGAGCCCCTGGCTGTCGACGAGGAGACCATCGCCGCTCGCCGTGCTGCCGAAAGCTCGCTTTGGGGCGCTTCGGCTCAAATGCAGGCCGCGGAGGCAGTGCCGTACAACGCCAAACTCGCCAGCATGCCCATCATTTCCGATGCCAAGGGTGCGGATCTTGCCGATTTGGACGAGCCCGCCGCTATCACTGCTTCTATCGATATCCAGGATCGCGTGGATACCGGCAGCCTCCCCGATGCCTCTCTTGAGGAAGATGTCCCCATGGCCGATTATTCGGGCCACGAGGACATGTGGATCGCCGCCATAGCGATCATGGACGAGGTCGCCGAGCCCGCCCCCGTGGCGGTGCCCACGCCTGCAGCCTCACCTATCTCGGTTGCCTCCGTCTATGTCGGCCGCCACAGTTCCGTGCTTCCCGAGGATACCGCGCGTATCTCGCGCGAGGGTATCGAGCGCGCCGAGGCTATCGCTGCCGGCGTTATGGAAAACCGTCGGCATGAGCGCGTCAATCAGATTCTCGAGGAAGAGATCAACCGTCTGCAGTCTGCGGCCGTCAAGCGCACGGGCCGTGCCTATCTGAGCGTTATCGAGGGCGGTACCGCCAGCTTTACGCCGCTGCGTGCGGAGGCATAATCGCCGCATGGTTAAGGTCGATCGAACATGGGCGCTTGCCGCCTGCGTCATGGTGCTCGTCATTTGGGGCAATTCGCTGGTTCCCGGTACGGGGTCTGGTTCGTTGAGCCTGTCGATCATGGAATCCATTCGCGGCTTTTTGCAGGCCCTGGGGCTTCCATACGAGTGGGTGACCAACTTCGTCGTGCGCAAGTGCGCTCATTTTACCGAGTACATGGTGCTTGGCATCTTGGCGACGCACGCCTTTGACCTCGAAGGCCGGCGCACGTTTGATGCGTTGCTGCCCACGGCGGTGTTCTTGCTGCTTGTTCCCTCTATCGACGAGACGATCCAGCTTTTTGTGCCCGGTCGCGCCGGCATGATTACCGATGTGATGATCGACTGCTGTGGGGCGACGACAGGTGTCGTGCTCCGATATCTCTTACGGTCGCTGATATGTACCAAAAAGGCCGCCTAGGACGTTTTGCTTGGTCCTAGGCGGCCCTGTGCGTTTGAGGGCTCCTGCGGGGCGTGACGGCTTTGTCCAGGCGTTTTGCGAGCTTGGCTACGTCGCGCCCCGTTGATGTGTCCTTTACTGGAGCGCCTGGGCGCCCAGGGCGAGGCAACCCATGATGCCCTGCTTGCCCTCGAGGCTGTTATTGACAATGTAGGAGTTGATGTCGTTGACCTCGGGCGTGACGATATAGCCGTGGAGCATCTCAGCGCACTTTTTGCGGGCGAGCGGCACGATGGGGGTGTGGTCGGCCACGCCGCCGCCGATGATGATCTTTTGCGGCGCGTAGCACAGCGTGTAGGTCATGAGCGCCTGTGCCAGGTAGCCTGCGAGCAGGTCCATGGCCTCCGGGTCATCGGCCATGTCTCCGGCGCTCTTGCCATCCCAGCGCTTTTTAACACCGGGGCCGGCGATGAGGCCCTCGAGGCAGTTGTCGTGGAAGGGGCAGGCGCTATGCTCGCCAATGGTGTCGCGCGGGTCGCGCGTGACCAGGATGTGGCCGGCCTCGGGATGCATCATGCCATGCACGAGCTGACCGCCCGAGAGCACGCCGGCACCCACGCCGGTACCGATTGTCAGGTACACCACGTCGGTGAGGCCCTGAGCGCAACCAAAGGTGACCTCGCCCAAGCAGGCGACGTTGACGTCGGTATCGTAGCCGCAGGGGACCTTGAGTTCGTTTTGGATGGTGCCCAGTAGGTCAAAGTAACGCCATGCGGTCTTGGGCGTCTCCAAGATCTTGCCGTACTGGGGCGAGGCAGGGTTGACCGCGGTGGGGCCAAAGGCGCCGATGCCCAGGGCGGCGATGCCCTTGTCGGCAAACCATGCGTTGACGGCCTCGACGGTTTCCTGCGGGGTCGTGGTCGCAATTTGCTCGCGCTCCAGGACCGTACCGTCCGCATAGCCCGTGGCGCAGACCATCTTGGTACCGCCGGCCTCGAGTGCTCCGATAAGCTGCTGCTCTGCCATAGTATTCCTCTCTCTGGGACGAGTTGCTCCGTGACTAAAGTATGGAGCTCTAAACCATTTAAGAAAGCGCTATAAAAAGAAGCCCTGCAACGCGGCGGGCGGTGCGGGGCTTCTTTGGTTGCTTTAGTTGCCGGGCCGTCCTTACCCGCGCGGCTTGATTTTATCACGTAGCGACTTGAGGTTCTCCAGCGCCGCGTTAAGCGTCTCGTCTCGCTTGGCAAAGTGGAAACGAATCAGATGGTTGACGGGCTCACGGAAGAAGCTCGAGCCGGGAACGGCGCCCACGCCAACCTTGGAGGCGAGATCCTCGCAGAAGTTGAGGTCGCTGTCGTAACCAAACTCAGAGATGTCCATCATGACGTAGTAGGCGCCCTGCGGCACGTTATGCTCAAGACCGATGCTGTCGAGTCCCTGACAGAACAGGTCGCGCTTGGCGGTGTAGAGGTCGAGGACCTCATCGTAATAGCTGTCGTCGAAGTAGAGGGCGGTAACGACGGCTTCCTGCAGGGGAGCGGCGGCACCCACGGTGAGGAAGTCGTGGACCTTCTTGATGCGCTCGGTAATCTCGGCCGGGGCGATGGTGTAGCCCAGGCGCCAACCGGTGATGGAGTAGGTCTTGGACAGCGAGCTGCAGCTGATGGTGCGCTCGAACATGCCGGGCAGCGTGGCCATATAGACATGCTCGTGGGGCGCGTAGACGATGTGCTCGTAGACCTCGTCGGTGATGCAGTAGGCATCGTACTTTTTGCACAGGTCGGCAATAAAAGTGAGCTCCTCGCGCGTAAAGACCTTGCCGCAGGGATTGGAAGGGTTGCACATGACGATTGCCTTGGGATCGTTGTCGCGGAAGGCGGCCTCGAGAACCTCGCGATCGAAGTCGAACGTGGGCGGGTTGAGCGGCACATAGATGGGCTCAGCGCCCGAGAGAATCGTGTCGGCGCCGTAGTTCTCGTAGAACGGCGAGAAGATGACGACCTTGTCTCCGGGGTTCGTAACCGTCATCATGGCGGCCATCATGGCCTCGGTGGAGCCGCAGGTGACTACGATGTTCTCGTTGGGGTTGATCGGCAAGCCCATAAAGTGCTCCTGCTTGGCCGCGAGCGCCTCGCGCACGGCCTGGGAGCCCCAAGTGATGGAGTACTGGTGATAGAGCGGCTTGGGGTCGGTCGCGATGGTGCTGAGGCTCTCGAGCAGCTGTGCCGGAGGATCGAAGTCAGGGAAGCCCTGCGAGAGGTTGACGGCACCGTACTTATTGGAGATGCGCGTCATGCGGCGGATGACCGAATCGGTGAATGTCGCCGTACGGTTGGAGAGTTCTTTCATGCTTGTCCTTTCGAGCATTTGCAGTGGGGCAAGTTTACTCCTATGAAACCGGTGGGAATTGCTCGAAACGCGTTCGAAAAACTCTTTTCAAAATTCTTGAAAATTGGGGCTTGCATCGCGTGGCGTTCCTTGCAATAATAGTCGAGCGCGAAGCGCACAGGACACGGTGGGTGTAGCTCAGTTGGCTAGAGCGACGGGTTGTGGTCCCGTAGGTCGAGGGTTCGAGTCCCTTTACCCACCCCAGTTCTTGCTTCGTGTTGATATCGGGTCGTTAGCTCAGTTGGTAGAGCAGGGGACTCTTAATCCCAAGGTCCAGGGTTCGACCCCCTGACGGCCCACCACACGATATCTCCTCTAAAGTCCGCCACAACGGACTTTAGCTTTGGGTCGTTAGCTCAGTTGGTAGAGCAGGGGACTCTTAATCCCAAGGTCCAGGGTTCGACCCCCTGACGGCCCACCAAAGCATGTTAAGACGGTCAACTTCGGTTGGCCGTCTTTTTTGTTGTCCTTTCATGGGGTCGAACCCGAAAGGGCGCGGAGCTGAGGAAATGCGTAAGCATTTACCAGCGCAGCGCGCAAGGCGCGAAGCGCCGCAGCGGCCGCCTGCGAAGCAGGCTGACCCCCTGACGGCCCACCAAAGCATGTTAAAGCGACTGGCTTCGGCTGGTCGCTTTTTTTGTTGACCTAGCATGGGGTCGAACCCGAAAGGGCACAGACGCTTTACAAGTCGAGCCTGCCCTGGGGGTCGGTGAATCCGTCTGTGCCCTCCTTGAGCTTTTTCTCGTCTGCTTTCACGCGACGTTCGAGCTTCTTTGTATCCTCGGCAGGCGGTAGATTCTCGGGGACAATTCCACGGTCGATGAGGCTGCCACGCACGCTTGTGTTGTTCTCGATGTGCTCTTGCTTGATCTGGTCCAGGCCGTACAGATCGTGTTCCTCGGCGTTGAAGGCCGTCATCGAGTTCGTAAGGTCCTTTGCTTTGATGAGAACATCGGCTAACCTGTCCGCCAATGCCGCGCTCTTGGGCATACCAAGCTGCCGCTTCATGCCCGCCGTGCTTCTGCCGCCGAATAACGCTTCATCGCCCTTCGACTTGATGATTGCGAATCCTTTGGAGTCCACGCCTCGTTTGAACGCAATGCCCGAGAGCTGTTTCTCTGAATCGGATAGCGAGTGGCGCGCCTGCAAGCGCTGAATCTCTGCGAAGCGCTGCTCTATGAGCTCCTGACGGCGTGTCTGCACGGCGAAGTACGCCTGTGCGAGCGCGATTTCGGGCTTGTTTGGGTCTCCGTTTTGGGCGATTAAATAGCATGCGTAGCGTGTCAGCTTGTAGTCTTTTACGGCTCGTTTGGCGATGCCGGCATCTACCATTTTGCTGGCCTCAGCAAAATGGGCGGCAACAGGCATTTTATTGGTGTCACACGATGCCATGGATCTCTTAACCGCAGTCTCAAAATTACGCCATTGGGTGTATCCGAGGGGTTCCATTAAATCGCGTGCGAGCCAATACTCAACGCCGTCCTCTACATGGGCGTAGCTGTCAAGTTCGACACGCCATTTCTCGATATCCCTACTGTCCATATCCCTTCCTTTCTGTTCGTTTGTCTACGTGGACTATGCCGACTCCGTATTCAGAATGAGTATATTTGCCCGCGCGGACACGAATGGGCCCCGTGTCGCTTTGAGCTTACGGGACCCATTAATATCGAGAAGTTGTGTTCTGCTCTAGATGGGTGCTCAGCTTAGTCCGCTCGATAGTGCGAACCCAGACTTTCGGTTCGCTTGCGCATGGCTTTGACCATTTCCTGTGCTAGTTGAATCTGCGATTGCAGGCGGGCGAGGGCTGCGACTTCGCTGTCCTGAGCTTTCTGCGTGCTCAAGGTCGTTGCTTTTGTCTTCAAGCCCTCAAGCTCGTGTAGCGCCTCGGATAGGCCCGTCTCGGTGCGGTTGATCATGCAATAGGTGCTCATCGTGTGCTTAAGGCTGTGTGTCAGGCGTTCGGCATCTGTTGTGGCAATGCCGTACCGGGGGAGGGCGATATCCGCCTTCAGGGCTGCCTCAGGTGCATTCTGTGCTGCTTGGGCTGCCGATGCGCCTGCGATGCGTCCAAATACGATGCCGTTGGCGCTCGACAGGCCTCCGATGCGATCAGCGCCGTGCATGCCGCCTGTCGCCTCGCCGCAGGCATAGAGGCCTTCGACGCCCGTGAAGGCTGTCTTGTCGATTTTGATACCGCCGTTGGCGGCGTGGGCATACATCGCCACGCGCATCTCGTCGGTCGGCGCGATGCTGTGCTCGTCTTGCAGCCAGGTGGCAAAGGTCTCTACAAACTCAGGAACGTCCTCGCGGGGGAAGTCGTAGTGGAGCGCCAGGCCTTCGGCGCCTGCTTGATCGATGGCAAGATCGATGGCGCGGGAAGCCAAGCGTGACGTGAAGGGGCCATATCCGGAGCGCTGTTCAAGCAGATTGTCTAGCTTGTCGTCGGCGATATCGACCGGCTGGTCTACATGTACGTAGCGCCAGGTCTTCTCGTTAAAGACAAGGTTGCGCTTGGGCTCGATGAAGCCCGGCATCATCTGCATGAACTCTATATTAGTAAGGGACGCACCGTGCGCCCGCGCGATGGCCTGTGATGAGCTGAGCACGTCGGCGGAAGTGAGGCTACGCTCGAATAGGCCACCCGTGCCGCCGGCTGCGATGATGGTGGCCTTAGCTGCCATAGGCACGAGATGCTCGTTTGCGCGGTCGTAGAGTACGGCGCCGGCAATCTTTCCGGTTGTGCCCTCAATAAGGTCGATAAGCTCGTGGCGGGGGAGCAAGCGAATGCCAAGTGACTCGACCTGGGCCGACAGAGCGTTTTCAAGCGGCTTGCGGGTGAGGCCGCGCCACATACGCGTCTTATGGTCAAAGCAGGGGATAAACTGCTTCTGCTGGGCGCTCTCGGCACTTTGCGGACGCTGGAGCTCAGCACCTAGATCCTGCTCGAGCCATTGGATGGCCTGAGGAATACCGTGGACAAACGCCTGGACGAGCGTAGGGTCGGCAACGCCGCCGCCGACGGTCTGGATGGTGTCGATGAGGTCCTGTTCGTCGTCTTCGTCGACGGGTCCAATAAGACCCAGGCCCCAGGTTCCAGGGAAGAAGCTCGATCCGCTCATGGTCTTGCCGGCGCTTGCGATGGTAACGGTTGCGCCCGCACTTGCTGCTTCTATGGCGGCGCAAAGGCCCGCAATGCCAGATCCAATTACCAGTACATCAGTCGATTCCATCGGATTCCTTTCTCGTACGGCGCATTGTCGCACGGGTGATCGGCAATGGGGCCGCAAAGATTGGATAAATCGGTAAAGGGCGAATATGGCAGGCGGGCGTCATGGACGCTCCGACGCTTCATGTCACCACATCTCGTATTTCGCCCCAACTGATATATCGGCATTAGCTGCCCTGCGACAGCGCAAACAAAAAGAGCCGCCACCCGGGTGGGTGGCGGCTCTAAAGCTCGACTATATGAGCATTGCGCGGGCGCGATTAGGCCTTGAGGGCCTCCTCGACGGCGACAGCGCAGGCGACGGTGGCACCGACCATGGGGTTGTTGCCCATGCCGATGAGACCCATCATGTCGACGTGCGCAGGCACGGAGGAAGAACCGGCGAACTGGGCGTCGGAGTGCATACGGCCCATGGTGTCGGTCATGCCGTAAGAGGCAGGGCCGGCGCCCATGTTGTCCGGGTGCAGGGTACGGCCAGTGCCGCCACCAGAAGCGACGGAGAAGTACTTCTTGCCAGCCTCGATGCGCTCCTTCTTGTAGGTGCCAGCGACGGGGTGCTGGAAGCGCGTGGGGTTGGTGGAGTTACCGGTGATCGAGATGTCGACGTTCTCGTGCCACATGATGGCAACGCCCTCGCGGACGTCGTCGGAGCCGTAGCAGTTAACGGCAGCGCGGGGACCATCGGAGTAGGGGATGGTCTCGACGACCTTGAGCTCGCCCGTGTAGTAGTCGAACTGGGTCTTCACGTAGGTGAAGCCGTTGATGCGGGCGATGATCTGAGCGGCGTCCTTGCCCAGACCGTTGAGGATGACGCGCAGCGGCTTCTTGCGAGCCTTGTTCGCGTTCAGAGCCAGGCCGATAGCGCCCTCAGCGGCAGCGAAGGACTCGTGGCCGGCCAGGAAGGCGAAGCACTCGGTGTCGTCGGAGAGCAGCATAGCGCCCAGGTTACCGTGGCCCAGACCGACCTTGCGGTCCTCGGCGACGGAGCCGGGAACGGTGAAGGCCTGGATGCCCTCGCCGATGATGGCAGCAGCCTCAGAAGCGGTCTTGGCCTCGCGCTTGACAGCGAGAGCGCAGCCGAGGGTGTAGGCCCACTCAGCGTTCTGGAAGGCGATGGACTGGGTGTTGTTGACGATCTCACGCGGGTTGAAGCCCTTGTCGGTGCAGATCTGCAGAGCTTCCTCGAGGGAGGCGATGCCGTTGTCGGCGAGGCACTTGTTGATCTTGTCAGCGCGGCGTTCGTAACCTTCGAACGTAACAGTCATAGTTATTTCCCTCCCTTTCTACTCGTGAACCGGGAACACGCTGGCGACGGAGTGAGTCTCCTCGTCGGTGCGCGGGTCGATGTACTTGGCAGCGTTCTCCCACTGACCATAGTGGCCCATAGCGCCAGCGATGGCCTCCTCGGGGGTCTTGCCGGCCTTGACGGCGTCGGTGAACTTACCGAGGTTCAGGAACTCGAACGCGATGATCTCGTTCTTGTCGTTGAGAGCCATGCGGGTGACGTAGCCCTGAGCGAGCTCGAGGTAACGAGCGCCCTTGGCCTTGGTGCCGAACATGGTACCGACCTGAGAGCGAAGGCCCTTGCCGAGGTCGTCGAGGGAGGCGCCCACGGGCAGGCCGCCCTCGGAGAACGCGGTCTGGCTGCGGCCGTAAACGATCTGCAGGAAGATCTCGCGCATAGCAACGTTGATGGCGTCGCAGACGAGGTCGGTGTTAAGGGCCTCGAGGATGGTCTTACCGGGAAGGATCTCGGAAGCCATGGCGGCAGAGTGGGTCATGCCCGAGCAGCCGATGGTCTCAACGAGGGCCTCCTCGATGATGCCGTCCTTGACGTTCAGCGTGAGCTTGCAGGCGCCCTGCTGAGGTGCGCACCAACCCACACCGTGCGTAAGACCGGAGATGTCGGAAATCTCCTTAGCCTGGACCCACTTGCCCTCCTCGGGGATGGGTGCGGGGCCGTGGTATGCACCCTTGGCAACGGGGCACATGTTCTCCACTTCCTGTGAGTACTGCATGCCTCTCCTCTCTATCGTGTTGGCGTCCCGTCTGGGGGTCGTGGCTGGCGATTGCCGGGCGACCCTTCGAAAGGGACATGACATGCAGCCCCTATAATACCGCGAAATGCACGGAATATTCGGCGAACGGCTCAGTTTTCGTAGCGAGATGCGCGGAACTTTCAATTGAAACGATTTAACTAGGCTGTTTGCGATCATGCGATACGTTGTAGGGGGTCATTTTTGGTCGAGGGTTTGGCAAGGCTGCGTTGCCTGACCTGTGGCTATGTTGCCGTTCGCCGTCGGTTTACCGCCTTTTACCGTTGGCGGGTGCCATTTTGCGTGAATGTTTTGATGGCACGCTTCAATCGTGCTGTATTGGATGGCAAGCAGATCCCGGCGAAGGGAGCGTCATGCAGCGCGTTTGGAAAACGATCACCGGTTTTTACCATGTTCGCGCCCGCGGTACAGGCAAGCAACTGATCTTTGAGAACGATGCGGATCGCTGGGAGTTCCTGGAACTGATGCGTGAGTGCTGCCGCGATACCCGGGTGACGATTGTGGCGTGGTGTCTCATGGGCGGCCACGTGGATCTGGTGCTTTTGGATTACGAGGACGAAATGAGCGCGGCCATGCAGCGGCTGCTGTTGACGTATGCTCGTCGGTTTAATAAGCGCACTGGGCGCGCGGGCTGCTTGTTTCGTGAGCGTTTTGAGCGACGTTCGCTCGATACCGACTGGCAGGTGATGGAGGCTATTCGCTCTGTACACGCTGGTCCGCAGGAGGCGGGTATTGCTCTGATTGAGCGCTATCCGTGGAGCAGCTTTGCCGAGTATCTACGGGCCTATGGCAACGATATGACGAGGGGATTTTCCTATCCTTCTTGCGTTCTTGAGCTTTTTGGTTCTGCCGAGGGCTTTATTGCCTATTCGCTCTCGACGTCCGACGGCGGCGAGCCAGCGATGCCCGATATGGAAGAGACGGAGTGGGAGCGGCACGCCTTTGCCGAAAAGTTGGCGAAGGGGCTCGGGGTTCCGCTCCGCGGGGTTAAAGCCGCACCGCCGGCGCAGCGCAACATCGTTATTCTTGGATTGCACGATGCCGGCTTTACGGTGCGTCAGATTGAGCGGTATACGGGGATTGGCAAAAGTACCGTTTCTCGCATTGTGCGCGCCCGTGTGCGAACGGCGGTGAGGACTGGCGGAAACGTGATATAGGGCCGCCTGTGCACCGCAGCTGGGGTCGCCCATACGCCACAACCATTGTTCTAAAAGCTCGGTACAGTTACTGCACTTCTTAATTTGCATAGAACGATTGCCGCCATGCATAAAAATATGGCTCCGCTCGGTTTTGCCCGTGCCTACCCCCGTCCGCGCCGTGCAAAAAGCGGAGTTTTCTGCATCGTGGTACTGTCGGCGCCGCTGCAATTTTGTAACATACGGACCCTGAAGCTATTTATGCCTGCCGATGCGCCCCTGAAGCCCATGTTTGGGCCCCCGAGACCACGATGTTTGTTCTAAAACGCAATATAAAGGCGCCTGGAGATGTTGATTAACGCTTCTGATGCGTATACACACGACTTGGCGTGCAGAATACTCGAAAAAATGCACGCCGCACCCTATGGGACCCGTTCGCGGCGGGTGCGAGGCGAGCCGGAGCCCGGCAAGACGAGGCTTGGGACATTGCCTGGCGTGCCTGTGACCCTGTCGCAAGCCTTTGGTACGGTGAAAAACGCTCGTATTTGCGGTCGGCCGTGCGATAAATGACAGACGGGGCGCCGGACGCATGAGCTGCGTGTGCGCTCGTTATGAAAAAACCGGGCCGCCCGTATCGGGCGGCCCGGCAATCAAAATTCTTGGATTTGGGGCATCCGCTACTGGTTAGCTTGCCCCTCGAGCATGCCGTCGAGGGTGCGCCAGGCGAGCTCGGCGCACTTGACGCGGGCGGGCATGTGCGAGATGTCCTGAAGCTGGGCAGCTTCGTCCAGGTCTTCCAGGTCTTCCTCGGAGAGCTGCTCGCCGCGGATCATGGCCAAGAAAAGCCCTGCCAGGCGGCGTGCCTCCTCGACCGTCTCGCCGGTGATGAGGTCGGACATGATGTCGGCGCTGGCCTGGCTGATGGCGCATCCGTGACCGGTAAACGAGGCCTCCTCGATCACGCCATTCTCGACACGCAGCTGCAAGGTGAGCTCGTCGCCGCAGCTGGGGTTGATGCCTTCGTGCTCGTGCGTGGGAGCGTCCATCTCGTACTTATAGTCGGGGTGCGAGTTGTGCTCCATAAACGTGGTGGAGGTGTACAGATTACCCATTGAACGTGCTCCAAACGTGATGCAGGCCGGCGATGAACTTATCGATGTCGGCCTTGTCATTGTAGAAAGCCACGCTGGCACGGCAGCAGGCGAGGTTCTCGACGCCCAGCCAGGTAAGCAGCGGCTGTGCGCAGTGGTGGCCGGCGCGGATGCACACGCCGGCCATGTCCATGATGCTCGCGACATCGTGCGGGTGGATGCCCTTGACGTTAAAGCTGACGACGCCGTGATGGTTGTCCCAATAGATGGAGCCGATGATCTGGACAAAGTCGAGCTGCATGAGCTCGCCCATCAGGTAGTGGACGAGTGCCTGCTCGCGGGCCTGGATGTTTTCGTAGCCAACGGTGTTGACGAGGTAATCAAGAGCCGCGCCCGTGGCGAAGATGCCGGCGGCGTCCTGCGTGCCGGCCTCGAACTTCTCGGGTACGGGCGCCCAG
Organism: uncultured Collinsella sp.; assembly: GCA_902470345.1. Classification (GTDB taxonomy): domain Bacteria; phylum Actinomycetota; class Coriobacteriia; order Coriobacteriales; family Coriobacteriaceae; genus Collinsella. Next base: position 16,340 of record CABRGB010000010.1, on the reverse strand, counting down.
ACGGCGTCTTGCTCGGTGACCGAATCGATCATCTCGCCGCCGGTGAGCATGGGCGGCATGGCGTTGAGCAGGTCCATCTTGCCCCACAGCACGCCGATGCCCATGGGGCCCATGGCCTTGTGTGCGCTAAAGGCAAAGAAGTCGGCGCCCAGATCGGCCACGTTGACCGGCATGTGCGGCAGCGACTGCGCGCCGTCGACAACCAGATAGCCGCCGTACTTGTGCACGAGCTTGCCGAGGTTCTTGACTGGGTTCTCGACGCCCAACACGTTGGAGACCTGACCCACGGCCAGAATCTTGGTCTTGGGACCCACCTTGGCCAGAACCTCCTCGGTGGTGAGCTGGCCGGTCTTGGTGGGATAGAGGTAGACGAGCTTGGCACCGGTCTCGCGGCAGACCTGCTGCCACGGAATCAGGTTGGAGTGGTGCTCCATGATGGTGATGACGACCTCGTCGCCGGGCTCCAGCACCGTGGGCGCAAAGCTCTTGGCGACCAGGTTGAGCGACTCACTCGTGTTGCGGGTGAAGACGACTTCGTTGGCCCTGGAGGCGCCGATGAGGTCGGCAATCTGCTGGCGGACCTTGGCGATGGCATCAGTGGCCTCGACGGACAGCGAATACAGACCGCGCAGGGGGTTGGCGTTCATGCGCTGGTAGAAGTCGCGCTCGGCGTCGAGCACGCAGGCGGGGCGCTGCGCGGTGGCGGCGCTATCGAGGAAGGCGATCTCGGGATGCTGCTGGAACAGCGGGAACTGCGCCTTGTAGGGGTTGGTCTCGATGTCGACGGTAGGCCAGCCGCGCGAGGCCTCGTCGCTGGCGTCGAGCTCCATAGGCTCCGGTGCGGTACAGGTATCGCATTTAACGTGCTCGGTATCGATCATGCGAGCTCCTCTTCAAAGTTATCGATCAGGTTGTTGCCCAGACGGACGACGGCGGCGCGGGTGCGCTCATCGGTGGCGGAAAGCGCGGCGTCCTCCAGCTTGGCGCGGACGAACAGGTCCTCGGCGGCATTTTGGTCAAGGCCGCGACAGGCGAGGTAGAACAGCTGCTCGTCGCGGACGTGGCCGATGGTGGCGCCGTGGTTGCCGGCGACGTCGTCCTCGTCGCATAGGATGACGGGGACGGTCTTGTTGTCGACGCCCTTGTTGGCGAGCAGCACGGTCTCGCGCTCGGTGCCGACGGCGCCCTTGCAGCCGTGCACGAGGTCTATGGTGCCGCGGTAGACCTTCTTGGACGTGCCGGTCAGCACGCCGTTGGCGTCGATCTCGCACTCGGTCTTGCGGCCGCGGTGGCGCAACTCGTAGTTAAAGTCGCGCACCTGCTCGCGGGCGCCCAGGTAATCGGTATCGATGGTCACCTTGGCGGTGTCGCCCAGCAGGTCGCCGGCAAGGCCGGTGGCGCTGGCGCCGGCACCCAGGACGGTGTGCTGCACGTTGACGCGCGCGCCCTCGTCCAGGAACAGGCCGGTGTCGTCGAGCGCGATCCAGCTGTCGTCGAGCGTCTGCGTGCAGGTCACGTTGACGGTGGCGTACTCGTGGGCGCACACGCGCAGCACGGAACCCACGACGCCCTCTCCGGCAACGGGGGAGTCCAGAGCGATCTGCAGGTCGAGCGTTGCCTGCGGGCGGGCGACGACGTCGATGGCGGCAATCGCAGCCGCTGCGTCGACGCCACTCACGTGCACGGTAACCGTGGCGTGCTGATAGGCAGGCACATCGATGACGATGCGCTTGGTGGCGTGGTCGGCCAGGTAGGCGTAGGCAGCCTCACCCATGCCGGTCTCGAAGGCCTCAGCAGGGGAGAGCTCCTCCTCGAGCTTGATGGCGCCGGCCTGGTAGACGGAGGTGGCGGGCACGTCGAGCTCGGTCTCGGGCGTGATGCGGGCGCGGTCGGCGGCATCGCCGGGCGCGGAGGCGCGGCGCTCGGGGAAGCGTTCGGCCATGGCGTCCATGGCGGTGTCGAAGGCGTCTGCCATGCCAGTAAACTGCTCGTCCAAGCCCTCAACCTCAAAGGTCTCGGCGGGAGCGGCGGCAAGCTCGTCAGAGAGCTCGAGCTTGGTCTGATTCATCTTCAGCCAGCCCCAAGTTGCAGCCGGCATCGCATTGACCTGCTCGAGCGTGGTGGCAGCGGTGTTGGTTTCCTGTTTCATTATCCGATCGCTCCTTCCATCTCGAGCTTGATCAGGTTGTTCATCTCGACGGCGTACTCCAGCGGCAGCTCCTTGGAGACCGGGTTGGCAAAGCCGTTGACGATCATGGTGCGGGCCTCTTCCTCCGAGATACCGCGGCTCATCAGGTAGAACACCTTGTCGTCGCCGATGCGGCCGATGGTGGCCTCGTGGCCGATGTCGACGTTCTTGGCGCGGATGTCCATGGCGGGGATGGTGTCGGAGCGGCTCTGGTCGTCGAGCATCAGCGACTGGCAGCTCACGGTTGCCTTGGAGCCCTCGGCCTTAGGCGTGGCCACGATGGAGCTGCGGAAGGTCTGGATGCCGCCGCTCTTGGAGATGCCCTTGGTCTCGACGGTTGCCGAGGTCTCGGGCGCGTTGAGCACGACCTTGCAGCCGGTATCGAGGTTCTGACCGGCGCCGGCAAAGGTAATGCCGGTAAAGCTCGAGCGGGCGCGGCGGCCGTTGAGCACGCTCATGGGGTAGAGGTAGCCCACGTGGCTGCCGAAGGAGCCGCTGATCCACTCGATGTCGCCGTCCTCGTCCACGCGCGCACGCTTGGTGTTGAGGTTGTACATGTTCTTGGACCAGTTTTCGATGGTCGAGTAGCGCAGGTGCGCGCGCTTGCCCACAAAGAGCTCCACAGCGCCGGCGTGGAGGTTGGCCACGTTGTACTTGGGTGCGGAGCAGCCCTCGATAAAGTGCAGGTCGGCGTCGTCCTCGACGATGATGAGCGTGTGCTCAAACTGGCCGGCGCCCTTGGCATTGAGGCGGAAGTAGCTCTGCAGCGGGAAGTCGAGCTTAGTGCCCTTGGGCACGTAGACAAACGAGCCGCCCGACCACACGGCGCCGTGCAGGGCCGCAAACTTGTGATCGGTGGGCGGGATGAGCGTCATAAACTTCTCGTGGATGAGCGGCTCCCACTGCGGGTCGTGCAGGGCCTCCTCGATGCCGGAGTAGACGATGCCCATCTTGGACGCGGTGTCCTGCATGTTGTGGTAGACGAGCTCGGAGTCGTACTGCGCGCCGACGCCCGCCAGATAGCTGCGCTCGGCCTCGGGGATGCCCAGGCGCTCAAAGGTGTTCTTGATGTCGTCGGGTACCGACTCCCAGTCGTGCTTTTGGTCGGTGTTGGGCTTGACGTAGGTGACGATGTTGTCCATGTCCAGACCCTCGATGGAGGGACCCCACGTCGGATCCGGGAAGCGGTTAAAGATCTCGAGGGACTTGAGGCGCAGGTCGAGCATCCACTGCGGCTCGTCCTTCTTGGCGCTGATTTCGCGTACGATGTCGGGCGTGATACCGGCGTCGAGGCGCTCGAATCCCTCCTCGCCATAGGTGAAGTCGTAGAGGCTGCGGTCGATGTCCGCGACCTCGGTGCGGTTCTTGGTCATTGCGTCGCCCCTTTACGCCTGCTGCTCGGCAGTGGCGGCCTCGGCCTGGGCGCGCTGCTCGGCGGCCTCGCGCTCGAAGGTCTCAAAGCCGTTCTTGTCGATCCAGGGGATGAGCGAGGCATCGTCCTCGCGCACGATATGGCCCTTGACCATAACGTGGACGCGGTCGACATCCAGGTGCTCCAGGATGCGCGTGTTGTGCGTGATGATGAGCATGGAGCCGTCACAGCTCTTGCGGTAGGCGTCCATGCCGTGGCTAACGGTGGACAGGGCGTCGACGTCCAGGCCGGAGTCAGTCTCGTCCAGGATGGCGAGCTTGGGCTGCAGCAGCAGAAGCTGGAGCATCTCGACCTTCTTCTTCTCGCCGCCCGAGAAGCCCACGCCCAGCTCGCGGTTGAGGTAGGCGGTATCCATGTTGAGCTCGGCTGCGAGCTCCTTGACGCGGCGGCGGAACTCCTTGCCCTTCATCTCCAGGCCGGGGCGGCCGGCGATGCTGGCGCGCAAAAAGCTTGACAGCGGCACGCCGGGGATCTCGACCGGTGCCTGGAAGCTCAGGAACAGGCCGGCGCGCGAACGCTTGTCGGTGGTGAGCTCGGTGATGTCCTGGCCGTCAAAGACGATGCGGCCGTTCTGCACGGTATAGACGGGGTCGCCCATGACCAGGTGGCCGAGGGTGGACTTGCCGGCGCCGTTGGGTCCCATCAGCACGTGGGTCTCGCCGGCGGCGACGCTGAGGTTGACGTTGTGGAGGATGGTCTTCTCGTCCACGGAGGCGGTCAGACCTTCGATGGAAAGCAGCGGATTTGCGCTCATGCTCTTCCTCTCTGTATATGGTGTACTCACGGGTGTACGAAACCCTAGGAATCTTCTCGGAATAAAGTTACTATGGGTTCGGCGTTAGTCAAGGGAAAACCCGACTAATCCACTCGACTTTTCAGATTGTGGGACAAATTCATAGGAAGTGCTTGTCCCCAGCGCTATGGAAGGCTAGGTATGCTCATTTCATCTAAGGGCCGCTATGCCCTCCGACTGATGATTTATATCGCAGCGCTTGGTGACGCCGAGGGTAAGATTGCCCTTCGCGAGGTCGCCGACCGCGAGCATATTTCACAAAAGTATTTGGAGCAGTTGGTTCGTCCGCTTATGAAGGCGGGCCTGCTTAGGAGCGTGCGCGGTAAGGGCGGCGGCTACATGATGGCCAAGGACCCGGCCGAAGTGCGTGCCGGCGACATCCTGCGCGCCGTCGAGGGCAGCACGGCCCCGGTGGCGTGCGACGGCATTGACAACAGCTGCACCCGTAGCGATCTGTGCTCAACGGTCAAGTTCTGGCGCGGTCTGGACGAGGTCATCGAAAAGTACGTCGACGGTGTGACGTTGGCCGACCTGGCCACCGTCCCCGAGATTAACTTTGATATCAAACTGTAGCTCGAGCGCAATTCCTTAAGATTTCGCGGAGTGTTGTTGCCGTTTACCGATGGGTTGTTGTGCAACAAACGGGGAGCTGTAATACTGAAACCATCTTTGCAAACTGCACTTTAACCACACCAATGCAGGGAGGATGTATGCAACCCAAGCATTCCGCGATTGTTGCGGGCCTGACGCTGGCGCTTTCGTTTGGCGCCGTTGCCGCACCCGCAACCGCTATAGCTGAGGAGCCCACGCCGGGCGTTGCCTCGGATGCCACCGATATCGATAAGGGCCTTTACACCCAACAGTCCTTCTCGGGCGTGCTGAGGTCGGTCCAGGGCGTTTCGTTTGTCAACGTGACTCCCGAGATGAAGTACTTCACCAAATATGAGAGCCATGGCAACTATAACCAGGGCTTTTCGTATGGTGACGGCTACAACGCGCTGGGCTATTACCAGTTCGACCGCCGTTGGTCGCTCATTCCGTTTATGAAGCAGGTCTACAACTACGATTCTGCCAAGTACGGCATGCTTAAGGCCGCGATCGATCGCGGCAGCGAGATTTCCAACGGAAGCAACCCCATGTACGCGAACGGCCAGCTCACCGAGCTGGGCCGCGTCGCGCAGGATGCCTTCCTGGGTGCTTACAACACCGATCCGGCTGAGTTCTCGGCGCTGCAGGATGCCTATGCGTATAACTCCTACTATGCGGTGACCGAGTCGTGGCTTAAGAACGCTCTGGGCATTGATATTTCCGGTCGCGCCGATTGCGTCAAGGGCATGGTGTGGAGTATCACCAATATGTGCGGCACGGGTGGCTGCCAAGATTTTTTCCGTTGGGCAAACCTTTCTAACAGCATGACGGACCGCGAGTTTGTGACCGCGCTTTCGAACAGCGTGGTTGATAACGTGGCGCGCAAGTATTCGAGTCAGCCTCAGTACCATGAGGGTTGGAAGAATCGCTATAAGAACGAGCTCAAGGACTGCCTGGTCTATATCGCCGAGGACGAGGCCGCTGCTGCAACGCCTGTGGAGCCGGAGCCCGCGCCCGCGCCTGGTCCGAGCATGGCGCCCGCTGCTCCCGCCGCACCGACACCTGGTACCGATGGCGATGCGGGCGATAGTGGCGATAACGATGCGCCCTCGACTGATACGGGCAGTGATGATACCGGTAACGGTGGAGCTACGTCTGGTGGCACTGCGGCCGGTGGCGCTTCTGGCGATTCGTCGACTTCTTCTCCCGCCGGCGCTACGGATGGCACGACATCTGGCTCTACTGATGCGGACACTTCTAACGGTGCCGGCGATTCCTCTACCGGTGCTGGCTCTTCTAACGGTTCTGGCTCCGATGCATCCGAGGGCGATTCGAGCGAGGGCTCCGACACCGGCGATTCCTCGATGGAAGATAAGCCTTCTGCCGGAGAGCAGCTTGGCTCCATGCTGGGGTCGTCTTTAATGGCGGGCATTAACGGCAGCTCTTCTTCTGATGAGGGAGCGTCTGAGCAGGGCTCCGGCTCCAATGTCGACGGCGCCGCAGATGCTTCCGCCGGTACGGGTGCAAAACAGTCCGACGCCGATGCTCAGAAGGCCGGTGGCAAGGGTGGTACTGCGACCACCACGACGATTACGACCACTACCACGACCAAGTCCTCGGGCGGCAACATGCCCAAGACGGGTGACCTTATCGTGATGGCGAGCCTTGCCAGTGCGAGCTTGGCGACACTTGGTGCCACGTCCATTGTGAGTGGTAAGCACAAGCTTGATCAGCAGAAGAAGGCTGCTGGCCAGGACGGATCCGAGGAGTAAGATCCTGGTCGCCCGATAATCTAAGAACTAGGGCGGGGTCCGGTGCAACTGCATCGGGCCCCGTTTTGTTGTACAAAGATTAGTTATGACCCCTCACACCTTATGTTGCTACCGTTGCCCGAAACGTCTGCATGACGGCATCGTTGCGGTTGAGTTGCTCGATACAATGGGCATCGTGCTGCGTTTTAGGGAGAAGTTACGGTGTCTGAACAGGCGATTTATGGTGATGCTGCCTGCTATGGCGTAGAGTTGATCAACCGCTCGGGTAACGGGGCACTGCCGGTCGGCGAACATGACTTTGCCGAGGCCATGGATCGATGCGTGTTAGTCGACAAGACGATGTTTATTGCCGATGTCTTGGATGCTGATGCTTCCGTTGTGGCGTGTTGCCGGCCCGAAGGCTTTGGCAAGAGCATGAACCTGTCGATGCTCAAGGCTTTTCTGGAGCGACCCACGGTCGGGCAGGTCGATCGGGGCCTGTTTGCAGGTTCCCAGATTTGGGACGCGGGCGGCGGGCGATATCGAGATGAGTTTGCCTGCTACCCTGTGATATCGCTGGACTTTTCTGTCGCTGCGAGGTGCGGTACCAACGTCGTCGGCGTCGTGCATGATGCTCTTTCGGGCGAATGCGCTCGCTTGTTGCCACTCTTGGAAGCTCCGGATTTAGCTCGAGATAAGGTGCGTCACATCGAACGCGTTGCGCGTGGTGTGGCAAGTGCAGATGAGTTCAACTCGGTGCTCGGCATTCTCATCGAGCTGCTGGAGATGGCCTGCGATGAGCAGGTTGTATTGCTCGTTGATGGATACGACGCGGCGTGGTTGGACCGTTCGAACGCGAGGAGCTCTTCCGGAGCCGATCCGGCGGAGCTGCTCGACCACGTGCTGTTTGACGCCATTGCCGCTGCGGGCAAATCGCTACGCTTGGCTTGTCTGATGGGGGAGCGTCCCGGTCCTGCCGAGTTGGCACTTTCTTCGCGCGGGTGTTCGTACTGCATGTCGACTTCGCTTTTGGGCTGGTGCGACCGGTGGTTTGGCTTTTCGGATGACGAGGTTCACGCTCTGTTGAATCGTGCTGGACGCGCGGAATTCCTGGATGACGCGCGTGAATGGTTCGAGGGATACCGATTTGGCAGGTTTTATTGCTCGAGTCCGGCGCGCGTGATCGATTTCTTGAACCGCGGTTGCACGCCGCCGGTGCGGGCCGATTTGTATGGGTTTGCCGACTGCCTGAGTAGGGTGGCTGGAGACTGGAATCTCGAGAGGCTTTCGACTCTGTTCGATTTACTTGAACCGCATGGATGCGTTGAAACCCCGCTTTGTCTGGGCGCCGTCGTGTCGAATGACGCTTGCGTCGATGATGTTTGGACCGCGTTATGCCTGTCCGGCTTCCTAACGACGGATATGGTTGAGGAACCGGGAAACGGCGCTCGCTCCCGTGCTCTGCGACTGCCCAATGGCGAGCTTCGTCAGGCGGTGCGTCTCGTGATTATTGAATGGTTTGAGTGCGCCGCCGAGGATGTGCGGGACGTCGATGCGTTTCGTGACGGGCTATGTCGCGGTAACGAAGACACGGTGAGGCAGGCGCTGCGTCGAATTCTAAGTGACGCGGGAGTCGGCGCGGTCGAGATGGATTCGCCGTTGCCATGCCACCTGCTGTTGCAAGGACTCTGCTTTGGTATGCCGGGGTATGCCAATCCGTCATCCAATCGAAAGCACGGGGCGGATCGCTGGGATATCCAGGTGTTCCCTACGGGAAGGATGCTCGATGTGGCCGATACCCTCGGCATGCTCGACGAACGTCCGCTTGTCACTATGAACATGATGTATGACCCCGACGTGGATGCCCTGGGTCTGGAGCTGTTGGCGGTTCAGGCGCTGCTCGACATCGAACGCGACGGTATCGACGAGATTCGCGTGCCGCGACCCGGCGTGGGTCGCATGCGCTGGGGCTTTGGCTTTGACGGGCAGCACGTGTCCGTAGTGTGCCAGCGGCTTTAAGCAGCGGGATGTTTTCGGCCTCTGTTACTCCGCGTCCTCCAGGGGCGGCATGGGCTTCCAGTCGGGATCCTTGATGATCTTGCGGGCGTCCTTCATGCCGCGGCGCAGCGCCGGAATGCCGGTTTTAAAGCACTTGTCGACCGCAGCCAGGCGAATGAATTCCTTGCAGAAGGTTGCGACATTGCCCAGACGGAACAGCATGGGGTGGTAGTCACCATAAATCTGCATATATCGAGCGAGGAAGCCGCGATTGCGCATGATGTAGTAGCGGTTGGTGTCGCTCGTGGAGTTGAGTTGGCGCTTGCCGGCGATATCCCAGTTAGAGACGGCGCGGGCGCGCTTGAGCACCACGTCGGCAACCACAGCGGCGGGGAAGTGCTGGCTGGCGACATATCCGTAGCAGGCATCGTCGCCGTAGATGAAAAAGCGCGCATCGGGCAGGCCGATTTTGTCGACTACGCGGCGCGAAAACAGACCGCCCTCAAAGCATAGCTGGTTCATGGCGCGGTAGCCCTCGGGGCCCAAGTCCCACTTGGCGATAGGGTTGGGGATACCAAGTGAAAGGATGAGCTGGTACTGCCAAAAGAAGGCGCCGTCGTCGAAGTCTAGGCGTGAGCCCTGGATGACGTCGCAGCGGTCCGTCCACTTTGCTAGGCGTTTTGCTTCGCTGGACATTTGCGGAACGGTCGAGGAGACTGAGACCCCATTTGTCTATCGCATGCGCTATGCTCTGCCTAAACCTGCGCCGCTGGTGAGCATTGTGATTCCGACCAAGGATCACGTCGAGACGCTCGATGCCTGCGTGATGCCGATTGCCGAGAAGGCCACGTATGCCAACTACGAGATCGTCTTGGTGGAGAACAGCAGCGAAGCCCCGGAGACGTTTGCGTGTTACGAAACCCTGCCGGAACGCGTGGCTTCTGCATCAGAAGGCAAGGGCGTCGCGCGCGTTGTGTACTGGCCGGGCGAGTTCAATTACTCTCAGATCATCAACCTTGGCGTGGAGCACGCCAAGGGTGACTACCTGCTGCTGCTCAACAACGATACCAAGGTTATAGTGCCAGGCTTTATCGAGGAATTGATGGGGTATCTGCAGCGCCCCGATGCGGGCGTGGTGGGTGCCAAGCTCTTCTTTACCGATCATCCGGTGCAGCACGATGGCATTTTGATTGGTGTGCGCGGCGCACTTGCCCATGCCAACCAGGATTTCTCGGCAAAGCGCGAGGGATATCTTGTCCGTGCTGTGCGCCCAGGCAACTTTAGCGCCATTACGGGCGCCTGCCAGATGGTCCATCGCGACGTATTTGAGCAGGTCGAAGGCTACGACGAGGAGTTTGCCGTTGGCTTTAACGACGCAGATTTTTGTCTGCGCGTATGGGAGGCAGGCCACCGCACCATCTTTACGCTCTATGCCGAGCTGTATCACTACGAGTTCACCTCGCGCGGCAGGGAAGAGGCCAACGAGGAAAAGCTGCGCCGATGGAAGCGCGAGCAGGCGCTGTTCATGCAGCGCTGGCCGGAGTTCTTCTTGACGGGCGATCCGTGGTTGGGGCCGAACTTATCCGCTGAGAGCGAGTATTTCTCGATCTAGCGCGAAGTGATTCCGAGTTTGGGTAGCGATTCAGCAATCGTGTTGAGCTCATGTTGCTGTAGGTAGGCGGGATTGAGAGCTTCTTTTCTATAGGCTAGGTAGCTGTCCCTGGTCAGCTCCCTAAGCTGTTTAGTAAAGAACTGTTCCCAACTGAAGAACTTCTCGCAGTCGATGAAATCGGCAGGATGAAGGAGCATGTCTTGCGTTTCGACATCGTTGAAGAGTCCCGATCTCAGCACGAGCCATTCAAACGATTCCGGCAAAAAGAGCTCAATCTCCTTAAATCTCCTGAGCGAATAGACATAGGGCATCTCGGGCCCAAAAGCGGCCCCATCTGCAATTACGAGCAACTTTTGGGCTGGGGAGCTCAGAGCGGTTTCGTATATGTTTGATTTGCCGCCGGCACTTACGCAGCGAATTTTACTTTTGGCGCACAGGACTTTAAAGAACTCATAGCCGGCATTGCTGTCTTCGACGATGACTTCTTCTGGCCGATCTCCATCGTAGAGCTCGTCTCCGTAAATGCGGTAGGTAGAAGTGTACGTGCGTGTGTAGACAGGATATTTTGTTGTGGCCCTGTTGGTGTTTTTGAGGCCATAGATCTCATCCACGCTATAGGGGAGCTGGGGCAATTCGTCCCTCGCAACGATGACGTAGTAGTTGGAACTGTGTCGAGCTGCATGCTGGAATGCATGGCTCCTTACGAATTTTTGCGTATCGTCCACAAACACGATGCTGTTATCGATGCGGCCGAGTTGCGCTTCCCAATCTTTGCCGCCGATGACACGGCAGGGGGCTGCGCAATTAACGATTATCCCGCTTTGGGCTCCTAGGTTTTCGTATGCACGGAGGCTGTCCAACAGGGTGGTTTTGCCTGTTGCGCTTTTGCCTTGGATGATGGTGAGGTTTCGGCGAATAGTGAGTTTGACCTGAACTTTATTGGTCCTTACGGTCAGCTGGTATTCCCCTCTCATGCTCGAGCCTCCCTCAGACATTTTGCCGAGATAAGGACAAGCTCATCCATGGTATGAACAATCTGTCCGGAATTGATGACACGGGCTGTAAAACGCGCTTTGCCAAAATCCATCATATGGTAGAGGTTGATGGTGATGTCATGTTTGGAGGCGATGCGCAAGATCCAATAGGCGCAATTATCTCCGCAGGTTGAGGCGTTGTAGAGGTTTTGAGGCATAAAGAGCATCAGTAGAAGTGTTTTGGTGCCCGTTGATAGTTTTTCTGGCGGAATAACGCCAAGCACCTTGGTGTCAATTGCGTTTGCGCCAAGAACAGTGCCATTATCAATAGATTTGATAATGCGCTGTGACAGGGGATCTTGCAGCCAAGAGGGAGAATAGCTGTAATCAAAGAATGTCGATGTATCATAAATCACATCGTCTCTGTCGCCGTAGTGAATGCTGAGCATTGTTCCTCCATGGTTGCCTGTTGCGTCTACTTTACCATGTTGGGGTCGATTTCCCTTAAGCAGTGGGTAACGGGTCAATTAACATGTCTGTTAGAACGAACCGATGACTTTAACAGGTGTAACAACCTTCTATCCTGCGGTAATTGCCTGTCTCGATATGTTGGATTTAGCGGGCCGAAACAAACGATATTCCGCGATAAGCTTATACAAGTTTATAAAACCGATAAATCTCGATATAACTTACGATAGGAATATAAAGATGCGATTTGACATGAAACGACAGGTTGAAATGCTTGAGACTCTTAAGAAGCCTCTCGTACGGGAGTATTTTTGCTAATGAAAATGACAACTCATAGGCTTCTATTTATCTTAATTACTGTAGTGACATTTCTATTTTGTGCTCCGTTGTTGGTGAATGTTCTATTTATGTATGAGGCGCCCTGCGCTGTCTTTGAAGCGCGTTTTGATTCAGGGGATTTGCTTGGATATATCGGCTCTGCTGCTGTTGGCGCCGGTTCCATTTCTCTTGCGCTGTATTCGGTCTACCAGACCGAGAGATTGAATAAGCTTGATCGTAATCTGCAGAGGCAACAAGATGAGTTTAAACGGGAAAATACTAAGCGTCCGTTTTTTATAATCGATAAGGTGTTGGTTGACGATAAACCTGTCGACATCGATGGAGATAAGGGTATTTGGACAAGCACGGTAGATGAGGCCGTGCGTCTCTCTATCGAAATTCGCAATGTTGGGGATGGGCCGGCCTGTCGACTTCGCCTGAGGGATGATTCGGCTTTTGGCAAGGCTTCGTCTATGGATCAGCATCGTCTATGCGTTCCTCGGGACGGGGTTTATACATTTACAGCTTCGTTAGCAAGCTTAAGAAAAAAGGGAGTCGTACTGCTTTTATTCAGATATGAGAACATCGTTGGGTGCCCTTTTGCGCAGCAGGCTGATATTCAAATATCCTATATTCCGAAACACGGGAAAGAATCGATAGAAACAGACGATGACGTGCTTGGGTATGAGATATATGACGAGAACGTCGAATTGTCCGTTAGTTCTTTAACTGCTCAGATTGTGGATAAAACAGAATAGATTTTATCGATCTATGGTTGTCAATTTACGAAAGAAGCTATGCGTCACCTCACCCTCAAGTCGACACGCATAAAAGCCTCCCATTTCTCATGTCCAAGAAATGGGAGGCAGTTCACTAAGAGTGATGGCTATCTTGCCCGCGCCGTGCGCCCGGGCAACTTTAGCGTCGTAACGGGCGCCTGTCAGATGGTCCGACGCGACGTATTTGAGCAAGTCGGAGGCTATAACGAGAAATTCGCCGTCGGTTTTAAGGACACAGACTTTTGCCTGCGCGTGTGGGAGGCGGGCTACCGCACCATCTTTACGCCCTATGCCGAGCTGTACCACTACGTGTTCACCTCGTACGGCAGGGAAGAGGCCAACGAAGAAAAGCTGCGCCGCTGGAAGTGCGAGCTGGCTCTCTTTATGCAACGCTGGCCCGAGTACTTTGTTGGCAATGATCCATGGCTTAACTCAAACCTCAGTTCAGAAAGCGAATACTTTGCGCTTTAGATTGCTGAAATGTCCTTCGGGAGTTGGCTGTCTGTTGATATGAAAGACATTGAGAAATAGGGGGGCTAACGAGCCTGTAACGGTGACGAGTCGTTAGCCCTTTGGGCTAGTCTTTTACAATAATTAATGGATCTATTAGGTTAACAAAGTGTTTTTTAAATTGCGTCTTATCATTTTGCGAGGAATAGTAGTCTTCAACGCTATCAAGTAGCTCAGTGATTAGGTCACAAATGGGTAATTCGATAATTGGATTGTCAGCGTCTATATTAATCGCTAAAGCCCTTCCGTCTCCAAAGTCTGGATTGATTAGCTGGAAGTTGACTTCGTGCCCAGATTTCAAATCTAGATCCAAATTTCCGCTGTGAACAATTGAGCAACGTATTTTATAGATGAACTTTCCGAAATCATTTCCGTTTAGCATACTTTGGTCATGAATAAAAGCTGAAGTGTCAACAAATTGGTTGATCCAACGGCTATACCGATCTCCTACTGTTTTTTCGTTTGGATACTCGACTTGAGCGCAGACGTCTGGCAGCGTGAGAGAAAAACATAGAGCTGAATAATAAGCTTTAGCATTTAGCGCTCTGCGTGCATCTTCAATGTACTCCAGCATAACGAACTCCTATAATTGCCAATGTTATTAATTTAATTATAACGAATACTTGTCTACCATTTGGTATGGACGCATATAGCATCTCGTACAGCTATTAGCGGCTATTAGCGGATAACAAATAATATGTTCCATATATTGACGGTTTTCTCGAAACCCTCTGCATGGTCAACAGCCTCAAGGCGTCTCGGGGCAGGATGATCTATCGCAGGTTGAAATAGGGTGTTAACCGGGGGCAAATCACATCCGCTACAGCTGTGTTGCCAGTAGCATGAAGAAGGCTGGCAAATCTCTTGCTATACTCGGAGCGCTTATTTGAGGGAAAGACTAAGCGCGGGACCATGCGGTGCCTGAAGCGTTCATAAACGTCATACAGAGAAAAGCCTACAGAGAAGTGCCTACGCGGACTAAGAGATGACACGTGGACGCGTTTTCTCTCGGTCGGAATACGCAAATGCCTTTGTTTTTGTAGGTTGATTTTCAGCCCCAGCGAGCACTTTGAACGGATAGCGTGTTTCCGCACCTAGCCGAACGGCCCTGGACCGTGCGAGGCGGCCCCGGGCCGTCGTTTCCCCAGTTGAAGGAACGGTGGGGATGTGTTTCGACGGGTCCGGGGCCATGCTTCGCCAGCCCCTCGGCTCCGCTTCCCAGGCTCAGCCGAATGGCCCCCGCGCGCCTATCCACGTGCGACATCGCGAGCGTGAGGTCGGCCGGCGCGAGCCGGTCGAACCTGAGCTCCCGGCCCTTCGGCAGCAGCTTCCTGAGCCGTCCCTTCAAGCGCTGCGGGCGCCGCAACCCGGGCACTTCGGGTCCTGCCGATAGGCCGCACGGCCTCGGCGAGCGTGCCGGCGCCGACCTCATCGCTGCAGCGCCTCTCGTCGACGGCTTCTCTGAGCGGCAGGAGCTCGTCGGCGGTGAGGCCCGCCGCGAGCGCCCTGAAGGGGTTCGCTCTTCCCATATGGATCTGTCCCATCCGCCTGAACGCCCACATGGAAGGATTGTCGCCAAACAAAGCTCGGGCAAATTTTCTATTTGGCTGGGAAGGGCATAGCATTTGGGGGCCGCAGGGCCCTCGGTAATTATCTGTTATCTAAACTGTTAGATTTCGAATGGTGTGTCAGGAGTTTCACCTTAGGCATTTTGCGGCTATAGGGACAAGGTTGAACATCGTGTGAACGACATCGCCCGTGTTTGCAACGGTTGCCGTGAACTTGCCGTTTCTAAAGTCAATCAGATGGTAGAGGTTGATTGTCAGATCTTGCTGTGCGGTGATTCTCATGATCTAGTAAGCGCAATTATCGCTGCAGTTTGTGGCGTTGTATACGTTCTGAGGCATAAAGTACATGAGCAGCAGTGTTTTAGCGCCTCCCGATAGCCTTTCAGGAGGGATGATGCCTAGCATCTTGGTATCAATTGCGCATGGTCCAACCACAATACCTTTTTCGATGGATTTAATGATCCTTTGGGCAAAGGCATCTTGAAACCACTGGGGCGAATAGACGTTATCGAAGTAAACCGACGTATTGTAGATAACGTTTTCCATATCACCATAGTGAATTGTTAACACGTTGGTCCCTTCGGGATGCTGGCGTGGTGTTCGTGAGGACGATTGTGTCGCACGCACAAAACGGGCGTTGTTGGTCGGTATCGAATGCGATTGATTGTGAGGGCTGAATTCAAGGCCTGTATTATTCTTGTCCGTGCTTGTGTCTAAGTTGCTTTGAAGGTCTATGTTTTAGAAAATAGTCCCGAGCTATGCTCCGTGTGGCGGCACGTAAAAGCTGTACTGTGCTTGGGCAGGTAAAAGTCCAAGACGATTAGATATCCGAGAGGATATCGAGCCCGCACCGGGGAGATAAGGTGAGTCCGCGCCGGGGACTTTAATTCCGGCGACAATTAGGTTTCCATGAGGATGCCGCGGCTGACGGCCAGCAGAAAACCGCCTTATACGCTCCTTCCCCGCGCCGCCTGCTCAAACGATTTGCGTCGAATTGCCTGTTGCTATGGCCTGGTCGTGCGTTTTGCTGGGCGGGCCTTCTTTTACCGCGGACCCGGAGAGCATGTTTATAGGCAACGTTGCGTGCTACGAGCCAGGTGTTTCGGGCGTTGGCTGAGTGTGGATCGATGCTGGTCATCTGGAACTCAAAGGTTATACGGATGAGGCCATTGGCGCCGAAGGTGATCTTGTGGCTAACCGTTCGGCGCACCATGGCTTGGCTCGCGTCCCCCCAATCTAGTAGACTCTAAACCGTTGCTAGATTAGGGGGATTTTCCATGAGACGCTCCATGAAACGAGTTTCCGGGGCCGCGGCCGCCCTGGCCCTGTGCGGGCCCGCGGCCTACGCCGCCCCCGCCGCG
>CABRGB010000009.1 GCA_902470345.1 uncultured Collinsella sp. | reverse complement strand
TGCCGCCGACGCCCATCAGGAACACGGCGTCGTAGCCCTCGTCGGCGACCTTGTCAGCGAGCGCGGTCATCTTCTTGCCGGTCTCGTAGAGCGCCTTGCCGTCCTCGAGATAGCCCTCCTGGTCGAAATGCATGATCTCGATCTTCTCGGTTTCCTTCATTTGTCTCTCCTTTCTGGGGTTGTTTCCACATCCCCCATGCCAACGGGCATCAAAACCCGCTTACATTCCGTAACACTCAGCCGCTTTGGCCTTAAGCGCATTGACTGACTCTTCGTAGCCCTCTGCCTTGACCTCCATTTGCTTGGAGACAGCATCGAGATACGGGTGAACGTCCCATGACTTCAGACGCTCGGCGATTATTGCCGCAATCGTCTGGAAGAACACGAGATTGGGAATTGCGCTGAGCAGCGGAGCCACCTGAGGCACCACAACCTCGTGAGCCCCACCCTTGGGATGGGCCGTGAGCAGCACCGTTTTTGTCGTAACGTTCGATAGCGCATCGGCGATATTCGCAAGACGCTCCGACCCCTGCGGATCGTCGACAATAAACACCAGATAGCCCGGAACGATCTGCATCTCGGGACCGTGGACGAACTCCTCGCCTTCGTGATGCATGGCAGGAATCTTGATGGTCTCGCTCAGCTTGAGGGCCGCCTCTTCGGCAACGCCATAGTTGGGGCCGTTGCCGACGACCATGGCGGGCGTGTGCTCAGAAAGCTCGAGCATGTGGTCTTGAACATATGCCTCGGCTGTCTCGCACATGGTGGCGTTGGCTCGAATGGCCTCGCGCAGGTCGTCAAGACGTTGGGCAACGCCCTCGACATCAATCGTTCCGCGCGCTTGACCGCCGTAGATGCCAAAGAGCACCAGGTACTCGACGAGGACCTCGACGCCCAAGGTCACAAAGTCCACCGACTCGACGCCCACGCCGTAGTCAAGAACGATGTCAGTGTGCTCCTTGATGGGAGCCTCGACATTTGCCGTGAGCGCAACCGCAGGCATATCGTGCGCGCGCATGTAATCGAGCGCCGCAATCGTATTGGTCGAATAGCCGCTCTGAGAGACGGCGATGTTGAGCGCATGCTGCGGATAGATGTGCTCAAAATCGACGAAGGCCTCGGGCGTCACAACGGATACCTGCATCTGCAGCGCGTCTTGCAGGTAATCGCGGGCGCAATCGGCGGCATGGCGCGACGAACCCGAAGCAACGATGCGCAGTGCGTTAAAAGAACCAGACTGGAAAATATCAACGAGCTGCGCTACCAACTCAGACGAACACTCGAGGTTCTCTCCCATGCGCACATGGGCGAGTTGAACGTAATCGAGCATCTTCATCGTCTCACCTCCCAACAAATCATTAGTATTTGATACCAATCACGATTACAGCTTACGGCTTTTTGATACCTCTTTGTCGATTAATTTATTCCCTTCGGCGAACGGTCGATTTTGAGCCCTGTAAGGTTGTATATACAGCTGACCCAACGATCAAAACTGGTTAGTTTCCCAGCCGTTATTCACAAAATACCAGCTAGTACGTATAGGTGTAGCCGCCCGTATCGCCACGATTGAAGGACTTTACATACTCGATAGCCTGACCGCTCGCGTCATAGCTCACGCATTCCAAAAGCAAAACAAGATCGCCCTGTTCCAGTCCAAGGAGGCCGGCATCTCGTGCGCCCAGCGCTTCGATATCGAGCTTTTCCTGTGCCATGGCTGGCTTTCGGCCCAGCATCTCATAGGTCTCGTACAAACTGAAGACCGACACGTCAATATCTTCGATGGTTGGGAACAGCAGGCAGGGAATCAGCGCCGTCTCAATCGATACGGGGCTACCGTTTATGCAGTTCAGGCGTCGAACGGAATAGAGCAGGTCGTCCTCGGCGATGCCAAACAGGTCGGCGTAATATGGCCCCGCATAACGCTTGGAACGCGCGAGAATACGGACGGACGGCTCGCCGCCCGAAGCACGGACCGATTCACGGAAACCGACCGTGCGTTCAAAAAAAGCAGGTACTTTCTGCGCCACAAAGGCACCTTTTCCCCGAACACGGCGAATCTGCCCGCGCCGAACCAGCTCATCGACAGCGCTTCGGATGGTCAAGCGTGTCGTACCAAATTCCTCGGCGAGGTCTTTTTCGGACGGAATCATGGAACCCGTGGGATATATACCGCGCTCGATACGTTCCTCGATGCGGCGTCGAATGCGCATATAAACCGGGGTGGCATCTACTGTTTCAGCCATTGTTCACCTGCCACGCTCCTCATGCCGTTCTCTTCGCCGTTATCGGCAAAGCGGAACTTTGTGGGCAAAATCACCGATTTGCAATGCTCCACAAAACGCATGTCCTTATCAAATTCGATCGAGCTCTCATAGAACACCGGCGTTCCCTCTTCTTGCTGGAGCAGCTCGGCCTCTTCGACGTCCAAACGCGAGATGGAGATATGCTCACGTCCATGCTCAACACGCACGCCACCTTCTTTGAGCAAGACATCGTAAAGGCTCTCACACTCAAAATCGTGTTCGGGAAGCGATGGGCACAGGGACAGGTTAACGTGAGCGGTCTCGATTGACGCCGGCTCGCCCTCAATAAGTCGAACGCGCTGCATGCGGAGCAAGGGAGCGCCTACAGCCACCCCAAGCTTGTCGGCAAGCGCCTCATCCGCCTCGATGGTCCCGGTGGAAACCAGACGAGAAGAGGGGTGCAGGCCGGCAGTCCGTACAGCATCGGAAAAGTTATACGTTTCCTGGAAGATGTTCAACGGCTTGGGAGGACACACATACGTACCCGATCCGCGACGGCTCTCGAGCGTTCCACACGAGATGAGCCGCGTGATACCGGCACGCAACGCCGTACGCGAAACGCCAATCTCTTCGCACAGCACGCGCTCGGCCGGCAGGCGATCGCCGCCGGCAAGCTGGTGGTGCTGGATATACCAAAGAATTCCCTCAACAGCACGATCTTTGGGGGGAATTGCATAAGATTCGCCTGCCATTGCACAGACTCCTCATTCAGAAACGTATGCCGCCAAAATTAGGCCAGCCCTCCCATGGCATCAAATTCGGCCTTGATCTTCTCGGCGACATTCCGATACGACTTATATAGACTTGAATCGCGTTTGACTTCGTCGGTCATAACGGGAATCTCTAATTTGGAAACCTCGTCTTTTCCCGTCTGAACCGCCACAACAACGCCCATACCAAGACACATATTACGCTTGGCAGCGTTTATTTTCGCCGCCTTGGCAGGATTTGCCAGGATACGCTGGGCAAATTCCTGTTTAGAGACCGCTTCTTCGGCCTCCGGATCGCCCGCCTCGGCCACTTCGCACTGCAACACGTCCGCATAGTCAAAAATCTTCGGCTCGCCGCCGCGCTGATGTACGGCCCACTTGCGATGCGTGGCATCCTGGTAGATAGCCGGCAAAAACGTAAACCGCGGCGGGTCCAAAATCGTATCCGTGATGGTAAACACATCGGGATCAAAGACATCCTGCGGGTTTTTCTTCTTGAACAGCCCCATATCAGCCTCCCGTACTAGCATTAAACAACTCAAGCCGAATATAGCACCAATTTCAAGCTCATGCTTTAGCAGATCGGTGCGCGGCGTCTATGGCTCGCCCAGCGGAAGAGCTTACGGACGAGGGCCGGGGTGCCTGCTTTGTTTTGAGAAGTTCGCGAAGCCCACCTCTCAAAACAAAGCAGGCGCCCCGGCCCCGCCGGCAAATAGCGGACACTCCGCATGCAATCTATGCAAACAAACAAGTGCGCTTAGCTATATTCGGTAAGGTCAAGCACGCTGCCCTTCACGATAAGCGCCGGCTCCAGAACGACCTCTTCGGCACGTCTACCGCCCCTACCGGCAAGACGCTTGGACATGCAGCCAAAAGCATGCTCCGCGAGGACACCAGGGTCCTGCTCAATCGCGGTCAGCGCTGGTTCAAAGAGAACATCGGCGGCCGAGTTGTCATAGCTTACGACCGAGATATCGCCCGGGATGCTCTTCCCCATCTCGTGCAAGCGCTTGAGCAAACCGAGGGCAATGTTGTCCGAGCTTGCGAACACGGCAGTGGCGTCGGTTGCGAGCACCGCCTCCGAGGCCTCGTAGGCGCTCGGAATGTAGTACTCGCTCTCAAACTCCAGGCGCGCGTCGATGGGCAGTCCCACCTCGCGCAGTGCGCGCTCATAGCCAGCAAGTCGCTTGCGGCCCGTATTGGAGCGACGCGCGTTAACCAGACAGGCGATGCGGCGATGACCCTGCTCAATCAGATACCGCGTGGCCATGTAGCCGCCCATCTCGTGGTCGAACATCACCTTGTCGCACTCGAGCCCCTCAATGGCACGGTCGACCATCACGGCAGGAATAGGCAGATGGCTGACTTCTTCGCGCAGGGCGCGGTCGTCGGAGAACTCGTCGCCTACGACCAGGAAGACGCCATCAACGCCGCGCGTCACCAGCTGGCGCAGCAGCTCCAGATCGTCATCGGCGCTTCCGCCCGAGCTGGTAATGAAGAGCGCATAGCCGTCCTCGCGGCAGCGCTTTTCCAGGCTACCGGCGAGCGAGGCAAAAAAGCGGCTCTCGATGTTAGGGACGATAAGGCCCAGGGTGCGCGACTCGCGCATGACCAGGCTGCGCGCGATCTGGTTGGGAACATAGTGGTTGCGCGCCGCGACCTCTTTGATGAGCTTGCGGTTTTCTTCCGAGATGCGACAGGGCCGATTATTGAGCACAAGCGAGACCGACGAGGGGGAAAGCCCCACCTCCTGGGCGATCTGCTTGAGGGTGACTTTGTTGGCCATCTCGCTCCTTCCGGGTTTACGCGCAATCTCTTGAAAGTATAGCGACTACCCCTCTACCTCGGTGATAAACACTTTACCAATCCGGTAGACGGCTGTTTTATCGCCGCCAGCGCACCAAATCCGTCCGGGTGGGGTATATTGCAATCGATTGATGACAACGACCACCAAAAGGCGGATATTCGTATGCACGAGAACGACTTTTTTAACGAGGACCTGCTGTGCGCGCTTGCTGGCGTTGCCGGCGAGGACAACGTACTGATGAGCGAGCCCATGCGCGAGCACACCACGTTTAAGATCGGCGGCCCGGCCGACGTCTTTGTCACGCCCGATACCGAGCAGGGCCTCGTCGCCACGCTCGATACCTGCTATCGCTGCGATCTGCCCCTCACCATCGTGGGCAACGGCTCCGACCTACTCGTCGGCGACAGGGGCATCCGCGGCGTCGTCGTGGCACTGGGCGAAGGCCTCTCTAACATCACCGTCGACGGCACGCATGTTACGGCAGCAGCCGGCGCCTTGCTTTCCGATGTCGCCGCGGCTGCCGCCGAAGCCTGCCTCACCGGCATGGAGCCCCTCTCGGGCATCCCCGGCTCGGTCGGCGGCGCCTGCTATATGAACGCCGGTGCCTACGGCGCCTGCATGGCCGATGTTTTGGAGTCCGTGCGCGTCTATAAGCCCGCCCGCGCGCTCGACGACGGCACCCGCGGCAGCGGCAATATCATTGAGTTCGATGTCGACGAGCTTAACCTGGGCTATCGCAAGAGCCGCATCGCCGACGACGGCTTTATCGTGCTCTCTGCCACCTTTCACCTCGCCCCGGGCAACGCCGCGATGATCAAGGCCGACATGGACGACTACCGCCAGCGCCGCGAGGACAAGCAGCCGCTCGACATGCCGAGCGCCGGCTCCACTTTCAAACGCCCCGAGGGCTACTTTGCCGGCAAGCTCATCATGGATGCCGGCCTGCGCGGCCATGCTGTCGGCGGCGCGCAGGTGAGCGAAAAACACTGCGGCTTCATCGTCAACGCCGACCACGCCACCGCCGCCGACGTCGACGAACTCATCCGCCACATCCAGGCAACCGTCAAGGACCAATTCGGAGTAGACCTACAACCCGAAGTCCACCGAGTAGGCGAATTTTTATAGCCCGCTCGCCGCGGTCCACTTTAATTAATAACGGGACAAGTGATGTAGCTCACTTGTCCCGTTTTCATTTATTTGCGAAGAACATCGGCCATCCGCAGGATTGAAATCATCGACCGATAAGTGAGTTCCACCTTTTCGCCCGCAAGCAGTCGTTTCGAGCCAATCTCATCTAGCCCCACAAGCCGAGAAAACAGCAAGCTACTCATCGTGCCCTCGTCAATTGATTCCTTTATGGTCTTCAAAACGTCCGTATCATGAAGCGACGCCGAGCTGTAGGGGGCAACACGAGCGGAACTCTCAATTAACGACGAGACAAAAGGATGGAGATGCTTTGGACATAGTCCATCAAACACCACATCCCCATTGTCATCCGAGCCGACTAGTCGCCAACTATAATGATCGACCCAGTCGTCTCCGTCATATATGGTGTCCATGAGCAACTTCCCGTCTAGAGAGAAACCTGTTTGAACATCGGGGCGCAAGACCGCAATCCATATAGGACCCGCAGCAGCTCCAACCCAACGCACCACACGACAATTGTATATTGCGGCTATTTTAGATCTACATGATCAGTTCGAGTTCGCAACAAGGCGATTATTGCAGCTAGGTTATATTTCATTTTCCACTTTGATGAGCCGTCGGCTCCAAATTCCAAAACCGAAGTCCACCGAGTAGGCGAATTCCTTTAACAAAGAAGGCCCCGAAAGGGGCCTTCGCCATCTTTATATCAGACAACCAGTCCGGTGTATCGCGCTCAGGACCCGAGAGGGCCGCGTGCCCGCCCGCAATATATTTGATTGATCGCGAGTTCCGCACGCAAAGAAGGCCACTTAATGTGGCCTTCGTCTTGCGCAGGACTGCCCGAGCAGGCAATCAAATATATTGCGGGCGGGCACGCGGCCCAGTCGGCTTTACGACAGCGCAATACCGCCAAGCCAGCCCCAGCGCACGCCAGAGCCAGTGCCGTAGAACCCAATGAACGAGTCAAGCGACCTCGACGTGATGGCGCCCTCGTTACTCATAACGATGCCGCCGCCAACGTAGATGCCCACGTGGCCATAGATCAGGCCCGGTATGCCGGTGCCGCTATGCGATGAGTCGGCAACAATCATACCCACCTGCAGCGCCGAGCGGTCGGAGCTATAGCACCAGGCGTTAAACATATCGCACGCGTTACCGCCAAAGTAGCCAACGCCGGCGTTACGGAAGACATTGGTAACCCACGCCGCGCACCAGTTCTGACCCGGCGAAGGCGTGGAGTAGCACGCGTTGACGACGGCCTGCTGCTTGCCCGAGCCGGCATTCTGCTGCGGAGTTCCGGGCGCATACGATCCACCACCCGAGCTCGAACCACCCGAGTAGGAATTGTTCTTGTTCGCGGCGGCCGCGGCAGCAGCGGCGGCCTTCCTGGCAGCCTCCTCGGCCTGGGCGGCAGCGAGAATCTCGGAATCACGCTGAGCCATGAGCTCCTTGACGTCGTCGGAAAGACCGCTCAGCACGGTCTGGACTTCTTGCTGCTTGGCCTGCATGTCCTGCATCTGGGCAGTCTGCTGATCCTTGAGCTTCTCCAAGTCGGCCTTCTGCGACTCAAGCTCGGTCTTTTGCGCATCGAGCTCTTCCTGGATGGTCTGAATGTCCTCGATGGCGTCGCGGTCGCTCTTGTTGATCTTCTCAACATAGTGCGCATTGGCGACGAGCTCCTCAAACGAGCCCGAGGCGAGCAGCAGCGACAGGATGTTGGTGCCGCCCGACTTATAGCTGGCGGAAACGCGATCGGAAAGATCGCCGCGCTTCTTTTTGAGCTCGGCCTTCTTTTCGTCAATCTGCGCCTGCGTGCTGTCAATCTGGCCCTGTACGCCCTCGATATCGTTGAGGGTCTGGGCGTTCTTGTTGGCCAGCGCCGCGTATTCATTTGCGATGCTGTCGAGCTGGGCCTGGACCTCGTCAAGCTGAGCCTGGGCCGCATTGAGCTTGTCGGTGGTTTCCTTGGTGGCCTCCGCAGCATGGGCGCGAGCGGGCAGACCAAAAAGAACGGCTGCAGAAGCTGCGCCGAACAGGGCCTTGAGGGCAGTGCGACGCGAAAGCTCCTGGGAAAGGATGGAATCGCTGTTTGGTGACATATCTACTCCGTTACATGTTTATTTATATGTCGCTCAACTCATACATATTAGCGTACATCCGGCGCATCCCAACGATTTCCACGAACGGCAGCAAACCGTATGGTCGGCGGCTCGTATGCAAACGTCAAAGTCAAGGTTACGCCCACGCCAAACATTTCAATGAGTACGTTAGCATGTTCATCTGCTTTTCCTGCCCTGCACCTTTTGGGTGCCCCTGCCTGCGCTATACTCCCCTGAAGAAGTGTTCCTGATTCGATAGGAGACTACATGTCCAAAGCACTCGACCCCAAAGACACCTGCGTCCTCGTAACCGGTGGCGCCGGTTTTATCGGCTCGCACACCGTCGTTCAGCTGCTCGAGGGCGGCTACCAGGTCGTCATCGTCGATGACCTCTCCAACTCCAGCGCCATCGCCGTCGACCGCGTCAAGACCATCGTGGGCGAAGAGGCTGCCAAGAACCTCACCTTCTACGAGGCCAACGTGCTCGACCGCGAGGCCATGAACAAGATCTTCGACACCCATCAGATCGACCG
The DNA here is from genome assembly GCA_902470345.1 of uncultured Collinsella sp. Classification (GTDB taxonomy): domain Bacteria; phylum Actinomycetota; class Coriobacteriia; order Coriobacteriales; family Coriobacteriaceae; genus Collinsella. The sequence goes on along the minus strand of CABRGB010000009.1, from coordinate 35,813 downwards.
CGTCATCCACTTCGCCGGCTTTAAGGCCGTCGGCGAGTCGGTGAGCAAGCCCGTCGAGTACTACCACAACAACATCGAGAACACCCTGGTGCTCATCGACGTCATGCGCAACCATGGCTGCAAGTCCATCATCTTCTCGAGCTCCTCGACCGTCTACGGCGACCCGGACAACCCGCCCGTCACCGAGGAAGACCCCAAGAAGCCCGCAACCAACCCCTATGGCTGGACCAAGTGGATGATCGAGCAGATCCTTATGGACGTTCACACCGCCGACCCCGAGTGGGACGTTGTGCTGCTCCGTTATTTCAATCCCATCGGCGCCCATCCGTCGGGCCTGATCGGCGAGGATCCCAAGGGCATCCCCAACAACCTGGTGCCCTATGTCGCGCAGGTTGCCGTGGGCAAGCTCGAGGCCGTTCAGGTCTTTGGCAACGACTACCCCACACCCGACGGCACCGGTGTGCGCGACTACATCCACGTGTGCGATCTGGCCTCCGGTCACGTTGCCGCCCTTAACTGGATGAACGGCAAGACCGGCGTCGAGATCTTTAACCTGGGCACCGGCACCGGTACCTCGGTACTCGAGGTCGTCGCCGCCTTCTCCAAGGCCTGCGGCAAGGAGCTGCCCTACGTGATCCGCGAGCGCCGCGCCGGCGACATCGCTGCCAACTGGTGCGATGCCTCCAAGGCCGAGCGCATGATGGGCTGGAAGGCTCAGTACGACATCGCGGATATGTGCCGCGATAGCTGGAACTGGCAGAGCCACAACCCCAACGGCTTCGCCGACGCTGAGTAGCCACTCCCCCGTGCTAGGTTTTGTGGCATGCCTCAAAACCTAGCACGCGACATGCTCGGCACATGCCGCTTCCCGCATGGGTAGATTTCTAGACATGTCCCAAAAATCTACTGGCCCCGGCCTCCAATGTGAGGTCGGGGCTTTTTAGGAACTCGTTCTCGAGCTCGAGCTCGCGCATGCACTTGCGGGCGGCCCTCATCTCGGCGGTCTCGGTCTTGGCCGCGGCCGCCGCGACCGGGTGGTTGGCCAGTTCCTTCTTTCTGACCGTCACCCATCTTCCCAGGATCTTCTCATTGATGCCGAGGTCGGCGGCCACTTGGGCGATGGGCTTCCCCGACGCGACGGCGAAGTCTGCGGCCTCGGTGCGGTGCCCCGCTGTGCAGGAGAGCCTATCTGCCATGACTGAACACTCCTTTCTTTTTGGCGCTGAAACGATTATCGCCGCTCAACGCCATTCCTCTAAGTCAAGTGTCCTGGGATACAATACAGTTCAAATGGACGAGGAGGATCCGGCGCTCCTCTTGATGAGCCCGGAGAGGCCCCTGGTCGTCACCCTTCCCCGCGCGAACGCAAAGCGGACGGCGGCGAGCCATGTCCTCCCCGCGCGTTCCATTTAGGGAGTCCTCGAGAAGTCGATCTCCCTGTGCGATAATCGAGCTATTGAGTCTCGCGAGTTTAGAGCTGGTGATATGCATTGAAAATCAAGGTGAAAAACATCGGCAGGGTCGCTGAGGCCGATATCGAGATTAATGGCATTGCCGTGATCGCCGGGGAGAACGGGACGGGGAAAAGCACGGTTGGAAAAGCGCTTTATGCGGCCTTCAACAGCATGTCCGATTCGGAGAACAAAATCGACCGCATGAGGCGCAATAGTGTTGAACGCGCCATCAGGAAGGCATATGTGGGAGGCCCTCTCGACTCCACGTCTCGCCACAGGCGAACTGCTGGAAGAATGAATGGTTTCATCGACAGGGTTTTTTCGGGCGAGTGCACGAGGGACGAGCTTATTGATGAGATAAAGGAGTATTACGGGGAGGAGATCTCCCGTGAGATCGAATCCGATTTCACGAATGGCGTAGCAGGAGTTGCCGATCAGATTATCGAGATCATGGATATCTCCGATGATGAGGTATTTCGTGCGATTGCGACAAACAGGTTCCAAAGCGAGTTCAACGGCCAGATCAATTCGGTTTTCGGCGAAGAGCCCGGGAAGGTCGAACTCCAGATAAAGGACGCATCTACGGTTTTCTCGGTTGCAGGTGACGAGGTGGCGGAGGTGCACGATAGGAGGGTTTTGCGATTCAGGGCGCATTATCTGGACGACCCGTTCCTGATCGATTCTCTCGGAGGGCCCTACGGCCCCGCTTTTCGGTTCAGGCCCCTCCTTGGACACCAGGAGGAGCTGCGGCAAGATTTGATTCAGGCGACCATCCGTAACGATGACAGCGAGTCCTCGCTGTTCGACGAGATCGCGAAGGAGCGGCACCTGAAGGTTCTCATGGACAAGGTCTCCTCCTTATGTCCGGGGTATTTCGAGAGGAGCGAAAGTCGCGGTCACCTTACGTATCTCGAAGAGGGCTTCGCTCGGGGGTTGGAGCCTGGGAACCTTTCTGCTGGCTTGAAGACGTTCGCCATCATGAAGGTGCTCTTGAAGTCCGGCGCGCTAGATGCCGGAGGGACTATTATCCTCGATGAACCCGAGATTCATCTTCATCCTGCATGGCAGCTGGCCTTCGCCGAGATAATCGTGCTGCTCCAGAAAGAGCTCGGGATGCACGTCTTAATGAGCACCCATAGTCCATATTTCTTGAATGCGATCGAAGTGTATTCTAAGAAGCACGCTGTTGATGGATTGTGCTCATATTATCTCGCGGAGACCTGCGCTGACGGACGCTCTCGCTTTGCCGAAATAACCGGCTCGACTGAGGTCGCCTACGAGAAGCTGGCGGCTCCTTTTGATACGCTTGAGAGGGAGGAGTACGGCCTTGAGTAGCGACCTGTGCGCCTCCTGCCCTCATCCGAACTCTCCCGTGGTGCCAGATGGCAGCGATGGTTGCTCCCGTTGCAGGACCTGTATCCTAAGGGACTGCACGTCGACCATCTCCAAAACATCCAGAGACGGGAGCGTCTCTCTTGTGGATGACGATTTGCCTGTTGTCAATTTTGACTCTGTTAAAGAATGCTACTGCAAGAAGGTCAATAGGTGGATGCAACTCCCGCGCTCCGCCGATGCGCTGTATTGCGATCGGGAAACGTTATATCTAGTCGAATTTAAAAACGGCAGTCTGAAGGAGACGCTGGGGAAGAGGCTCAATCCCAAGGATGACGAAGAGCTTGGTATCAATCTTGGCCAAAGGGACGCCCTCATCGAGAAGTGCAAGGACAGCGTTTTGATCTGCTCGGACCTGTGGGGAAAGAGGACGAGATGGTTTCGCGAGCACTGCGTCTTTGTTTTGGTATACAACGAGGACAAGAACAAGACCGCGTTGAAGCGGGTTGCCAGCTCGATTAGGAAAAAAGCGCGTTTTGGGCTTCCTGACAAATTGAAAGGTTTTTGCGTGAAGGATGTCTTGACGCTAACCGAAAAGGAGTTTTCGACATCGCTCCTTTCAACTTGGCGAGACGCAGAAGAAATCGCGGAGGTCGACGCGTAGGAGACCGAAAAGCATCCGGTGGCTATTTGCTCCCGATATCGATCGTTCGTCTGCAGTCGGTTTTCTTTCCGCTGCGCCCGCCAGTTTGCGATGAGTCGCGCACCGTGTGAAGCTCAACACGGATGAAATACAAATATAATCCCCCCTTGCACTGTGTTGATAAATATTGCTCGTCGAACTCATCTGAACTGGGCTTTCTTGCATAGAACTGCCTGAACCTGAGCGTTTTCGGGTATCGCATTGCCCGATCGAGCACCATCGCGACCTTCTCAAGCTTGTCCTCGGGCGGACTCATAGCCACAGCCCCGCATGTCGTCCCGGTTGGAGCCGGGATGAGCCCTCAGGAAGCACTGCATGAAGTAGCGCATCCGGTTCACGGGCCCCAGCGGGTTCTGGCCGTCGGGAACGCCCTTGAGCAGCTTCGCGTTGTAGTGCTGGCTCTTCAGTGACAGATTGTTGACGGGAGCCGTGTGGCGCCCGGCTCCACGCTCATCCACGACATGGAGCCGGGCGCCACACGGCTCCCGAACGTCGCCAAGGTCTTCGCCCTGCTTGTCTTGCCAAGGCCCTCCCGGATGAAGATTGAATTGCCTGGCTCATCGCAGCCGAGCGCGACACGGCCTCTACCCGAGACCATCATCTCTACACATAGCCCATCATTCGACAAGAACGCGCAGTTTGTCCTGCATAGGCGCATGGTGTCCCCCTCCGCCGCAAGAGGTGAGCAAAAGAGAGGCTCCCCTCGCCACTACCGGACAAAGGGACCTCTCTGGGGAAACACGCTATAAAACCTTCTTGCCGAGCGGCTGAGTCTCAGGACACCGACGGCGCACCCGTAGACCTACCCATAATCCACGCCATTTCGAGCTTCTTGGTCTTCAACGTCACAATCCGATAATCATCCAGGCATCGAAATGACCTCGTCACAGGCGGCAAGCATCTCCTCGTCATGAGTGACAACGATTACAATATGGTCTCTCTTAACTTCGTGAAGCAATTTGATCAGCGCGCCTCGACTCTTCGCATCAAGTGCTGAGGTCGGTTCATCAAAAAGCATAACGTCCGGCGATTTCAACAGCTGTCTCACAATTGCAATCTTTTGCTTCTCCCCGCCGGACACCCCTCCTTTCCCGCCGTCAAGCATCGCCGCTGCCCCGTTCTCCACAGAGGCAATCATTTCGTCTAGCCCCAATATGGCAAGCATCCGATTCAGCTTATCCATCTCGTAATCATCAGAAAGCAGCGTAAGATTATCGAGAATCGTCCCCTCAACGATAGGGGGTTCTTGCTCCGTAATGCTGACTCGACACCGCCGCAATGCGTATCGGTCGATGCAACGCTGTGACACCTCGTCGTAGCGAACGGCCCCTTCTGTGTCATCTGGATATAACCCCAATATCACTGACAGCAGCGAGCTCTTCCCCGAACCATTCGGCCCCGAGATTCCATATAGCCGACCCCTGGAAAACACGAGCCCCTCAATGCTTAAAGCGACCCTTTCCGCCCCTGGATAACGTAGCTTGATGTTCTCAAGACGGATTTCCTCAATCGGATCAAGCGCCAATTTGCCATTCGCTTCAACCGGGACATCCCAAATTCTTTTCAGCCGCTCATAGCATACGCGATTAGTCTGGTAATCCCTTCCCCAGCCCAACAAATACTGTACCGCTGAGCTTAAGTTCGAATAATATCCAACAGCAGTCACGAGAAAACCCGGCAACAGTCTCCCGCCCATCACTTCAACCGCGCCCACAGCAAGAAGACATCCTTGAGCGGCGGAAGCGACCAACGCGTTGCCAAAGGTAAATCTAGACCCTACTTCCTGATTTGCTCTCATCGTTGGATAGAGCCCATTAAAAGCTTCGACCAGTACAGCGCGGGACCTATCGAACAAAGCATGTTTGCGGATGAAATCAACTTTCTCCAACTGATCTTGTAGACAGGAAAAAAACCTCGCGCTCTGCTCTTGTACGTCAAAACTTCTCTCAAACAGCCTTGCGCGTGAAACCGCATAAAAAGCGGCACTCGCTGCCGCAAGAACAAGGCAGACCACACTCAACTTGATATTCAGGCTACCGAGAACAAACAGGGCGGACAAAAGGGTGATAACGTTGCTTGAAACCCCCACAACCGAGTTGATTACGAAGATGACAAGGTCATTAGCGTCGTGATTGATTTGCTGGTTATAATACGACGCGTTGAAGCCCTCGAAGAATGCCTGGGGAAGGTGCTTCACGTGCTCAAGCGTATCCGCATTTAAGCCGAACCCCGCATGCGACTGAAGGTTGATGTACAGCATCTCTGAGCAATACACTAGTCCCGCTCGAACCGCTTGGACCGCAACCAAAATAAGGCAACAAACGAGAACGGCGGCAAGATCGGCGCTGGCCGGCATCGCCAATCGGTTTACCACTATGCCGGTAAGAAAGGGACCCGCAAGCGCAAGCAGCCCGACCAAAACTGTTACGACAAGATAGGCGTAGAATCGACCGCCCAGTATATATTTTCTACAGAGATTAAGCATCAGCCTCATTTTGCCCCGCACCCCGTTTTGCCGTATTCATCATCTGGGAGAGCAGCATTTTTTGCTCGGCATCATACCGGAAGGAAACGCAACGTTTCCCCTCACCGTTTAAGGCGTGGTTGGGGCACCCTCCCATGCACATGGGAAAAGCAAAGCACTCTTGGCATTCCGGGTCATCCGGCTCATATGCCATCCAGTTAATCATGTTCTTGCTCAACATTGGCGGCTCGAAAATAGTTCCGACCCTCCGCTCCTTCATTCCAATGTCATCCCAGCACTTATACAAATCTCCGACGGGATCAACCACGTACGAGTTGATTCCAACGGCGCAACATATCCCGAAATTCGTCCCACCAAAAGGTTGAACTTTGAAGCCCCGCGCAATTGCCCTTTTATAAAACTCAGTCTCCTCATACGAGAACTCTTTTACAGTAAAGCAGTGGCTGTCGTTCGCACATACCTGATTGATATCGTCAACAGGGGCTAAATAGAAGTGAACCTTATTCATCAGGCCATTTAGCTCGAGATAATCCAATAGCTCTTGAGCGGCCTCGATGTTGGTCTTGTCGACGTTGCTCCTTATCGAAATATCGATGATGTCGGCACACTCTTTGACGTTCTTGAGAATACGTTCGTATGTAGGGCTTCCGTCGTGAAGAATCCTCCTCGAATCGTGATCCGACTTCGATCCATCTATAGTCACTTGCGCGCTCGTCACACCACATGCCGCGAGCCTCCTTGCAACATCAGGCGTCAGCAGATAGCCATTTGTCACTATCGATGCGGAATATTCACACGTTGGCCCCACGACATCTTTCAGATCCGACGTAATCCGTTCGATCATCTTCATTCCGAGCAGAGGCTCGCCGCCGTACCATCCAACTGAGAGACTTGCGATACCAGGATAGTAATCTTTCACGAACTTGGAGAGCTGTGTCAAAACCTCCTCGCCCATCGTCGTGTACGCCTGTCCCTTTTCATAGCAGTAGGGACAGCAAAAGTTTAAGCCATCGTTGGCGCAATGGTAAGGGACAGAGCAGTATTCGCAAAGCGCGCGGCGCGACTTTGCAACCTGATCTCCCCAAGCTCGTCCCTCTCCTCATTGACTAGGATGCCTCCCCTTATCAGCTCCGCGACAAGATCATCGGCATCCCGAACGTCCCCTTCTTGAATCCTTTTGAATTTCTGCGCGTATTCCGGATTTAACGACAGGATGCCGCCGGTTCGCGCATTCATGATAAGAAGACTTCCGTTATGTTCATGCACCACATTAAATTGCGACAGTTTCACTTCGCACCATCTCCATTTCCAATCAAATCCATATCGACCCTCAGACGCTGCGCATACGCCAGCGCACTACCTTCTTCGATAAAAACTGCACGAAAGCAGCAATAGACATGCGAGCGACACGATGACCGCATGGCCGCATGCAGCCATCAGGACCGTCCCGCCGGCAGCCCCGCACGCCCTCATCCAATAAGCCATGTGAACCGGGGGTAAAACGGTTGGGAAACTCATCGCGATAACAAGGCCCGCGAACGTTGCGACCAGCAAGGCTCCCGACACAAGAGATCTGATCCTGAACACCTCATATGCAACCGCAACCATCAGCGTATAAGCGGCGTCTATAACGATATTCGACAGGAGTGCCGAGGTCACATTACCAACCGTAAGGCTGTCTAGACCGCTTCCGGAGCACACGGCAAAGACCGCAGCGACACCGAGAGTAAACACGATGTAGGGGCACAGCGTATACACTTCGCAAGCCAATGTCTTTGCCGCAAACAGCTGCCAGCTGCGGAAGCCCCGAGCAATCGAAACTCCCCTTGCCGACACGCTCGTCGCATCACCGAATAGCGTCCCCGCCACAACAACAGAGACGATTGGGAAGAACACCGTATGCGCCATGGAGACGACACTTAGCCAGGAAGAGATACCCGTTGGCCCAACCCCTATCGAGAAAAGATAGCCCGGATCGGCGGAAAAGCCAAAGAACTGGCCCTCTCCCCCTGCGGAGACCCATGCGCCGGACCCGGCAAACACATAAATCCCCGCGATGCCCAAATACATCAGCGCTATTATCACGGCGAGTTTCATTCTCCTTGCGCGGAACAGTTCCGCCCTGACCGACATCCCAAGATTCATCGAACCGCCGTCCTTACAAATAGCGAGACGAGCGCAACTCCAACCGACACAAGCACAGTGCCGCCCGCATACAGCAAAACCTGAATTACACCAACATTCTGCATACTCAGGGAACACAGGTTCATCAGGTAATACACGGGCGAGAGCATGAGCAGCAAGCTGGGCTGACCGCTTCCGTATGTACTTGGGAACCACACCATCACAAATATCGAAACCGCTATTGCAACGACGCTGCTCGCCACCACACTCCTCGTGAGCAAATACAGGGCGAAGGTAGCGGCGTACATCGAAATGAGCAGCAGCGCGATCATCAGCGCAATCGATACAAATTGGGCAAACCCTGAGCACGAGGCCCCAACGTCCCATTGGGCCATCTTGGTTAAATACAGCGCAGTCGTAGAAAGAAGATACACGGCACCGACCAGAGTGCAGTTCACCAACAGCTTCGTGATCACAATCGCCGCCTGCGACACCCCTCGCGATCTCGATACGGCGTAAGCCACGGATTCAAAGTCTCTCGACGTAGCGTAAACCGCGTAGAGAATCGTCACCGGAATCCAGACCACTGTAGACGCAAAAGACGTCCGGGCAACAGAGCCCAAAACGTCCCCTGCATCCACTAGGTTTCCAATAAAACCTATAGCCCCTCCAAGCGTATACGGGTCATCACCGGCGACCATGATCAGCACCTCAGACGAAGTCGCAGCCGCAACCACATACAGCACAGCCGCAAGCGCAATCATCAGAGCGGTCGCCGGGTGCCTGGCGAGCAACCATACCTCGCTCCGAAAAGCTGAGATGAACTCGCGTTTCATCACAGCTCGCTCTCTCGACCGATGAGCTCCGAATAAAACTCCTCAAGGCTCTTCCTATGAGAATACGCCTCCGCAACCCTCACACCTGCGGTCGAGAGCGCTTCGATTGCAATGCCCCGCCCTTCCTTTTTCTCCTCATAGCGCATAAGGACGCTGCCGTCCGGCAGAAAAGAATGTGAGGTCTCATCTCCGAGAACCGATCTCGTTCGCTCCAGATCGTCCACATGCAACACGAAACCACCGCGGCATGACTTTTCCAGCTGAGGTGCGGTCATCCTTCGAATGAGGCGACCATGACTTATGAAGAGGTAATCAGTTGCCAGCTTGTGCATCTCCTCAAGATTGTGGCTGGATACGAGAATCGTTTTACCTTGATCTTTGTTAAGATGCGTAAGGATTTTTCTTACTTCGACTATCCCCATCGGATCCAGGCCGTTTGTCGGCTCGTCCAGGATCAACAGCTCCGGATCGCCCAGCAACGCTATGGCCAGATCGAGACGCCTCCTCATTCCCATTGAGAAGTTCTTCACTTTCTTCCCGCCGGCCTCCCCCAAACCGACGGTTGATAACACACCGTCGATGGAACGATCGGTGGGAAGCCCCCACTCAATACAGCGAACGACCAAGTTGTCTCGCGCGGTCAGATTAGGATACGAAGCATTGAGGTCGGGCATATAACCCAGCCTTTCCCTGCAGCTCCGTATTTCACGTCTCCCGGTTTGCCCAAACATCGAGATCGTTCCTGACGATGGCTCCGAAAGCCCCGTGATCAATCGAATTAACGTGCTCTTGCCGGCACCATTCTCCCCAATGAGTGCACACAGCTCGCCTTCCATTAAAGAGAACGAGACTGATTTAACCGCTTCAAACCCGCCATATCTCTTGGATATGGCACGCAATTCAACTGGGACTTCCCGCATGGACGACATCCTCCCCGTCAATAAAAAGGGACGACATGGCAATTGTGCGGGGTTATAGGTAACGTCGGTTCGCCCCCCCATATTGCAATGCCACATCGCCCCTCAGGCGCTGCTGGCCAAAATATCTTTGAACAGTCTGTGCACGCCGTACGGCGTGCACTATCCGCTAAAAGCGGATAGTGCACTCCTGTGAAGAACACTTGGTGCTGCAGCTGCCGTGCGCGTAAAAGAAGCAATTGTTGCACATGGGCTCAGCCCCGGCTGACGGCTCGGTAATCCATTCCATTTCATTCCCCTCCTTTCGCGGTAGAAAGCCAGTTCATCTCTGCCCCCTAGAAACGGAACGTGCAGGACTGATTGGGGCACCTCTTCGTGCATCCCCCGTGCGCGTAGAAGAAGCAGTTGCCGCACGCGGGTGCAACGCCTTCCTCCGGCTCGTTAATCCAATCCATCTCTCCCTCCTTTCCTTGCATACCGAATTGATAATGTTATTCTAATTCGATATGTGTTATATTTCAATATAAGCTTATTTATATATTACACAAGGTAAGCACCCCCCTGCATCCAGCACAGGAAATGACTCTCTCGTTCCCCAGTGACGCGGCGAGAAATACAGGCCACTGCAGGACGTTGAATGAACAGCCCGTGAAAACCGTTGTTTTCACGGGCTGCACCTGCTCAATACTTTTTTATTCTCCAGCCTCAGTCGTCTCTAAGATCGACCACGTAAACATGATCTGACTCCAGGACCGGGTCATCACCCGTCGCGGTCGCCCTGCTCAGCGCGTTGCGGGCGCGCCGCGTCGCCAGTTCCTCAAGTTCTCTTTCGTTGACGCGCTTAATAAGATCGCCAGGCTGGCAATCAAGCTCTACGCAAATATCCAGCAATGTCTTTAACCTAATTGCCTTCACCTTGCCATTTCGTATTTTTGAGATACTTGCCGGTGTGTGCCCGGTCGCCCGAATGATATCCGTACTCGTCTTTCCGCGTCGAAGCAATAAGCTTTCAAGCTCAATAATCAGATAGTCCATGCCGCCCCTCACACCAAATCCTCGGTCTGGTCTTGAAGCAGAGCTCCGTAGCGCCATATCGCAGAAATCGAGAAGCAGCAAACGGCCCCCAGCACAGCACCAATATCTATGGGCAGGGCCAGGTTTTCAAACATCGAATAGGCGTTCCCCAGCAAGTCGAAGGGGCCAATCACTATCGAAAGAAACCCCGGAGAAAACAAGAGGTCACCTATTGCTGCTGCAACAAACAGCCACCCGATAATCGAGATTCTTCGAGCATGCGAAAGGGTAAAGGGCGATTCGCCATGAGCCATGTCCATGCTGATTCCCCGCAGGGTCCATGTGGCCCCTCCGGAAATCAGAAGATACATCAAAGGAACCACTACGGAAACCGTCTTTGATGGATCATATAGGTTTCCTTGAGCAGCCATAAGCCCAATGGAAATAACCACCACCACCGAACAGCAACACACCGCTATAAACAGCGCCGCAAACAGAATCCCAAGCCTTCTTCCGAGAGTCATCATCTTCTGGATGGACTTATCGATCTTCTGGGCGCTATTCACCACAGCTCCTCCTAAAGCAATCAGAGGTCTTCTTACTTACTGTTTTTCCTACATTGTAACGAACTCGATAAGAAGAGGGTCGCTTCACGCCGCGCAATCCCGAACTCCAAGCGTTTCTCATCAGCATTGCCCATCTTTCGAGTCGAAATTCAAATCCAGTTTCTTATCGCATGCCAAAATCAAATCCTGATCGTGGCTTACAACAAGAATTAGCTGATTAAAGGGGTTTCGAGAGACATACTCCGTGAACTCCCGACGGCTTTCTTCGTCTAAATCATTCGTCGGCTCGTCAAACACAAGCACTTCCGGTTGCCTGCAAAGTGCTGAGATTATCCTTAGCTTCCGATACTCTCCACCAGAAAGGTCCCTACAATTCTTACCTTTTAACGATTCGACGGTTCGGCAGAAACTCGGCACAAGCTCGCAGAGATGCTCGCCCGTTCCCCGAATCGATGCCCTCTCAAGATAGTGTTCCACCGTTTCATTCGGAATAAAGAGCTTTTGCGGGCACACCGCAAACAGGTCATGTCGGATCGTCTCCATATCGAGCTCTTCATATGGCACCGACCCCAAAGTCCGATGCCCCCCAGCAGAATATAGTCCAAGAAGCACCTTCAGAAACGTGCTTTTGCCGCATCCGTTCGGCCCGGTAATGGCATAGGTTTTCCCCCTCTCGACCTCCACGGAGAGATCGCGGTACAAGTAGGGCTTTCCCGCATATCGGTACGCGATGTTGGACAACGATATGCTCTCCACGTGCCCAACCGAGATGGTGCCGCGGTCCTCGGCGCCTTCCGACAGAGCCTCCAATCGGTCGAACGAGGCCCTCGCGTCCTGATATGATTTGAAATAATTCAAATAATATTTGAAGCATCCGAACGCCATCGAGTAATACGAGTTCACCATTGTGAACTCGCCAATGCTCATTCTTCCGCTTAATATTTCCATTCCGGAGATCACAAGCAACGCTCCCCGGAACACAGATGAGATCAGGCCGTCGCTCGAGGTGGCCAGATTCGAGACCCTACTTGCTTTCATGTAAATCGGGTAGTACCCCTCGAATATCCCCTTGAGCGTACGGGCACTCTGGTCATATGCCCCATCGCACTTAATGTCAAACAACTGCGACAGCTCGCCGCTCACGGATGCGAACAGCTTGCTCAACCCCTCTTTGTTCGCAAGCGAACTGTTGTACAGCGGCTTTTTCAACACCCTAAATAAAATGAAGTATGCCCCAAGCGAACATGTACTTAACGCCAGAAACACCGGGTTAATTGAAAACAGAATGATGAAAATAAACACAATCAGAACGATGTTAAGCCCGATTGTCAGGAAGTTGTTCACGACAAACGATGACACCGCATTCGAATCCGCATACACCCTCTGCGTTGTATAGGATGAATCCGCCTGCTCCCCCTTTTCCAAGGGCCCTCGTTCAAACGACTCACACGTGGCCCCCATCAGTCTCGTAGTCATCTCCAAAATGACGCGCGATACGTTCACGCCCATCGCATACGACATGAAGGATGCCGATATCCCTATGCTGGCAACAAAGGCTGCAAATCATACGACGCGAGATGGATCCCTATTCGTCACGAGAAAATCTACAAACCCACCGTTTAAGGCGGGCATGACGCACGAGAGAGCATAATTCACCGACATGAGAATCACGAAAAGCCGCGACCCTTTACAGCGAAATAACTCGTTAACCGTCTTCTTAAACATGCCAGCCCCCATCAAGCGACCTTTTATCCAAAACTGAATTAGTTCGCCGCTTAATCGCTCCCATACACTCCTTATTGTTAATCCTCGCAAAACACTATCGCGGGTTGCGATGCCCAGGATTCCGTTTCGCCTTGATATACATACGAATAGACTCCCTATTTACATAGGCAAGTGCGGCGATTATTACGGCAGCCACCATCAGACCGAAAATCGCCCTTTTGTCCGGAAAAAGGGACGAAAAAAGGAGACATATTGCGGAGAAAACTATAACCGCCCCCACCGCTCGGTTTGTGCCTAGAGACTCGGCCGTCCGCTTTTCCTCCTCTAAACGCCCTCCCGATAGCGATGACATTCCAGCAAGCAATCCCGTGAGCTTGCCTCGATACATCATTATTCCGAACACCAGCAGCAGGCATGACCCCACCATTGGAACTATAACGTCCGACATCGCCATCACTCAAGTCCACTCCTTGTCATCGAATCCTTGCGGCGGCTCAGCGCATCTGGCGTCAAATGCAACCTCGTGTCAAACGGTCCGCTCGCAAACTCAAATACTTTGCATGAGCTCGAACGCGCCGGTTTAAACGGCATACAGTTTAGCCTCGATGGCCTACGCGATTCTCACGAACATATGCGAGGACTCTCGGGATTATACGACCGGGTGCTCGACGCCATCGATATCACGCTGAACGAAGCCTCACTGCACCTTTCAATTGCCTTTTGTCCGACATCGTTCAATGTCGACGATTTCAAACCAGTTTGCACGATGCTTCGAGACAAGCTGAAATCGTCGGGTAGAACTGACCGAATTGACCTTAGAGTTCAGCCGCTCATGCTCCTCGGTAGAGCCCGAAGAAACCGCACGATTCGCCCTTCGAATAATCAATACCGTCGGCTAGTCAACACGATCAACGACCTTCGATACGATCCGGACTATCGAGGCTACTTCATGCTTGAGTGGGGCGACCCCATCGACCACTTGGTCAGATTCCCCCAGCTGCAGATGCAATTTGACCAAGTGGCCATCCACGCCAATGGCGATATCGTCGTATCCCCCTATATACCTCTCATCATTGGAAACGTTCGCAAACACAGTCTTCAGGAATACTACGATGCCGGAATGGCAACCGTTTGGGATAAACCCGTTATTACCGCGTTGGCCAATCGCATGCACTCGATTGACGAGATGGAAGAGATCTCATCGTTGATTGCAGACATCAATATGGACGGCGACCTCTATATCGACCTAATCGATGACGATCTAGGCGACCTGAGCGTCCTGTCCCAACTCTAAGGAGATGTTCCCATGTACGAGACCCCAGAAGTAGAGAAGATGGATTCCAAAACCGGCCCCATTCCCGTTGTAGTCAACTTCGCAGCCGTCGTGGATAACGTAGTTGCAGCCGTCTACGATGCCGTCGTTGCGGCCTACGCATTCTGGTACTCGGCAGATAACGACGGCACCGGGGCAAGTACGGCACAAAACTAGTCGCCAACCCATCGAGCAATCACCTCGCCTATCGCTGCATGCGATTGACTGCGCAGCCCTAGCCAACGCCCAGAGCGCCTTGAAGAGCTGCTTGTAAAATTCGCTCATTCAACAACGCGATCTCTTCACCAATCTCGGCCGGCCCGACAGAACTGCACACCAGTCGGACCGGCCAGACCCATAAAACGCTGCGTCCCGTCCACACCACACCTCACGAAACTCGCACTGCCACCACATGGGCGATTCGCGCCTCGATGTTGCGGCGCGATACTATCACGAATAGTCCCCGTCCAACAAGGCTATCCCTTCCACAGGCGTTTCAACTGTCAGTGGTAGCATTAAACTGAACGGTGAAAAATACACTAAAACTAACAGCGGAGATGACGACGTCGATGCCCTTCATGCAGCTGAGCACGTCCATCGTCGGCTTCCATCGGGGCTGTTCCGACTGGGACTCCACCTTGGATTCCAGGTCCTTCTTCTCGTCTACCGCCCGCTTGACGCGCTCCTTATAGCAGTCGAGGGTCTGCTGGGCCGTGGGGTCGGCCATCTCCGCGGCTTCGATCCAGGCCCAGTGCGCCCTGGTCCACGTCCCGAGCCTCCTTCTCTGGTCGTCTCCGCCGGGGTGGCACTGCCCATTCCTGGGCAGGTACTTGGAGAGGCGCTGCTTGACGGTAACACGGTAACCTCTCCCGGGCATCGGCGGGGGCCTGGGAGAGGTCCCTGGCGCCCTCGCACTCGCAGTCGGGGACGTGGACCTCGACGATTTCGTGCAGTGCGAGCTGCTTGGCCGAAAACTCGGCGTCGCGCTTGTCGGTCTTGCGTCGCTTGTCGGCCGCGGGCCTCTGCATCTTGGAGACCGCGCCGATGACGCAGTCCACGCCGAGGCAGCGCGGCTCCCTGCAGAAGGGAAAGCCGGTGACGCCGGACTCGTAGACTGCCCCGGGCGACTCGATAGAAAGGATCGAGTCGGCGACGGAGGCGGGGTCGTAGGAGAAGGGGCTTCCCGCCGATCTCGCCCGTGAACGGATTGAAGGCGCATCCTTTGATGCTGCGGGCGTGCACCTCAAGGCCAATAGAGGCAACATGTGGCATTGTGAGCCAGTCTCGCATTGTGGCAACCTGGCTGGCTGCCGGATTTTAATGACGACGACCATTGTCAGCCTTGGCCCACGAATCAAAAGACGATACGAAGCAGGGGCTCACATTGTTCTGCTCATATCGTCTTTATGGCGCACTACCATTCACCGAAATTCGGCAACTTTTTCATTCTCTATATACATGTTTAAACAACATGTTCTACAATAGGGACAATAGAAATGGAAACTCGGGACGAGCCGTCTATCCATCTACGGCGCAGCCCCTTATTCAAAAGGACGGTGAGTGCATCCATGGAGCGTGCAAGCGGTGTTCTGATGCCCGTTTCGTCATTGCCCGGACCATACGGAATCGGCGGCTTTGGCTGGAATGCCTACGACTTCGTCGATTTTCTCGCCTCGTGCAAACAACATTACTGGCAGATTCTGCCCCTTACGACGACCAGCTATGGCGATTCGCCCTATCAGTCGTTCTCGGCCCGCGCAGGCAACCCCAACTTTATCGACTTTGCCGAGCTTATCGAGGCAGGGTATCTGGAGCAGCGCGATATCGATGGCGTGTATCTGGGATCCGACCCCAGCAATGTCGACTACGGTGCTATCTTTGGCGGCCGCCGTCAGATTCTCGACCGAGCCGCCGAGCGCTTTGCTGCCGACAAGCCGGCCGATTTCGATGACTTTATCCAGGCCAACGAGGACTGGCTCATCCCCTACTGTGAGTTCATGACCGTCAAAGAGGAGTGCGGTCTCAAGGCGTTTTGGGAGTGGCCCGCGGAGCTCCGCACCCGCGGCGAGGCTTCCGCCAAGGTCTGCGCCGACCATCCGGCGCGTATGCTCTACCACCAGATGACGCAGTACTTCTTCGATCGCCAGTGGAGCCGCCTCAAGGCCTATGCCAACGAGCGCGACATTCTCATCATCGGCGACCTGCCCATCTATGTCTCGCGTGACTCCGTCGAGATGTGGGCGACGCCTGAGCTCTTTAAGATCGACGCCGCCGGCAATCCGGTGAGCGTCGCCGGCACGCCGCCCGACCAGTTCTCGGCCACCGGCCAGTACTGGGGCAACCCCATCTACGACTGGGACGCCATGGAGTCCGACGGCTTCTCCTGGTGGGAGGGCCGCATTCGCGCCGCCCTCGACATGTACGACGTCATCCGCCTGGATCACTTCCGCGGCTTCGAGGCCTATTGGGAGGTGCCGTTCTCCTCACCCGATTCGTCCTACGGTTCGTGGACGCAGGGTCCCGGCCTCAAGTTCTTCAAGACGCTCGAGGAAAAGCTCGGCACGCTGCCCATCATCGCCGAGGACCTGGGCTTCCTCACCCCCGGCGTCATCGACATGCGCGACAACTCGGGCTTCCCCGGCATGAAGATCCTGCAGTTTGCCTTTGAGGGCACCAACTCGTACTACCTGCCGCATAACTACATCGCCAACACCGTCGCCTATGTGGGCACCCACGACAACGAGACGGCGCGCGGTTGGTTTGAGGGAACGGCTACCCCGCGTCAGCGCGAGCAGGCAGCCCTGTACACCCATCAGCAGGCCGGCGAACCCATGACAGATGCACTCAATCGCACCATCGCCGCCAGCGTGAGCGACACGTGCATCTACACCATGCAGGATTTGCTCAACTTGGGCAACGAGGCGCGCATCAACACCCCTGCCACGCTGGGCGGCAACTGGACCTGGCGCATGCTCGACGGCGCCATCACCCGCGAGCTCGAGCACAAGCTCACCGACTGGACCGAGACCTACTTCCGTATCCCGTCGGAAGCCGAAATCGAGCTTCCTCAATAGGAGCTACCGCGCCCGACCCCTCCCCACCGTGCGGACGCGCTTGCTTTTCCCGCGCGAGGCCACCCCAATCCCCTCGCGCGGGCTTCTTATGAATTGCAGACATGAAACAACCCATCACAGGAGAAAACATGCCCCAAATTAACCTCATGGAACTCGCCGAGCAGTCTTTTGGCACCTCGCTCGAGCAGCTCGACGACCGTCGCATTTACAAGCTGCTGGTCAAACTCGTGCAGGAGCGCTCCGCCGCCTGCCCGCTCAACAACGGCAAGAAAAAGCTCTATTACATTTCCGCCGAATTTTTGATCGGCAAGCTGCTCATCAACAACATGATCGACCTTGGCATCTACGACGAGGTTAAGGACCAGCTCACCGCCGCAGGCCACGACCTCAACAAGATCGAGGAGTTCGAGGTCGAGCCGTCGCTCGGCAACGGCGGCCTGGGCCGCCTGGCCGCGTGCTTCCTGGATTCCATCGCCACGCTGGGCTTGACCGGCGATGGCGTGGGCCTCAACTATCACTACGGTCTGTTCCGTCAGCGCTTTGTCGACAACCAGCAGAAGGCCGTCCCCGACGAGTGGCTCGGTGAGCAGGACATCCTGGTCGACGATGACCGCTCCTACACCGTCGAGTTCGGCGATTTTGCCGTTACCTCCAAGCTCGTCAACATCGATGTGCCCGGTTACGGCCAGCCCAACAAGAACCGCCTGCGCCTGTTCGACCTGGCGAGCGTCGACGACGGCCTGGTCCCCGGCAGCTCCATCGACTTCGACAAGACCGAGATCGCCAAGAACCTCACCTTGTTCCTCTACCCCGACGATTCCGACGAGCAGGGCCGCCTACTTCGCATCTACCAGGAATACTTCATGGTAAGCAACGCCGCCCAGCTCCTGATCGACGAGGCCGTCGAGCGCGGCAGCAACCTGCACGATCTGGCCGACTATGCCGTGGTCCAAATTAACGACACGCACCCCACCATGGTCATCCCCGAGCTCATTCGCTTGCTCACCACCGAGCATGGCATCGAGTTTGACGAGGCCGTGACCATCGTACGCTCCATGGTCGCCTACACTAACCACACGATTCTTGCCGAGGCGCTCGAGAAGTGGCCGCTCGCCAGCCTGCAGAAGGTCTCCCCTGCCATCGCCGACATTATCGTCAAGCTCGATGAGGTCGCGAAGGCCGAGCACGATGACCCGCGCGTCGCCATCATCGACGAATACGACACCGTCCACATGGCCCACGTGGACATCCACTTTGGCTTCTCCATCAACGGCGTAGCCGCCCTCCACACCAAGATCTTGGAGGACACCGAGCTTCATCCGTTCTACGAAATCTATCCCGAGAAGTTCTCCAACAAGACCAACGGCATCACCTTCCGCCGCTGGATCCATGGGGCCAACCCCGCGCTCGCCAGCCTGCTCGACGATGTGATCGGCACCGACTGGCGCAGCACCGGCGATCTGAGCAAACTCGCCAAGTTCGCCGACGACAAGGACGTTCTTGAGCGCCTGGCCGCCACCAAGGTCGAGGCCAAGGCCATCATGCGCCAGTTCATGGCGCTCGAGCAGGGCGTGACCATTCCCTCCAACGCCATCATCGACGTCCAGGTCAAGCGCATCCACGAGTACAAGCGTCAGCAGATGCTCGCGCTCTACATCATCTGGAAGTACCTCGATATCAAGAACGGCAACAGACCTAAGCACCCCGTCACCATCATCTTTGGCGGCAAGGCGGCGCCTGCCTACACTATCGCGCAGGACATCATCCATCTGATCTTGACGCTGTCGCAGTGGATTGCAAACGACCCCGACGTGGCTCCCTACCTGCAGGTCGTCATGATCGAGAACTACAACGTCACCGCCGCCGAGCGCGTGATCCCCGCCGCTGATATCTCCGAGCAGATCAGCCTGGCCTCCAAGGAGGCGAGCGGCACCTCCAACATGAAGTTCATGCTCAACGGCGCCCTGACCCTGTGCACGCTCGACGGTGCCAACGTGGAGATTGCTGAGCTCGTGGGCGACGAGAACATCTATACCTTTGGCGCCTCGTCCAAACAGGTCGAGCAGCTCTACGCCGACGGCACCTACAACGCCGGCGCGCTCTACCGCAAGCCCGGCATCAAACTGCTGGTGGACTTCATCACCAACCCCGCCTTTATGGCGACCGGCAACGCGGAGCGCCTGCAGCGTCTGCACGACGACATCAAGGGCAAGGACTGGTTTATGGCCCTGCTCGACATTGAGGAGTACATCCAGACCAAGGAGCGCGTGCTGGCCGACTACGAGGACCAGGATGCCTGGATGCGCAAGGCGCTGATCAACATCGCCAACGCCGGCGCCTTCTCGTCCGACCGTACGATCTCCCAGTACAACGACGAGATTTGGCACCTGAGCTAATTTCGCTTCCCTTACCCATCCTCTTGAGAAACGGAGTCGTGGCAACACGGCTCCGTTTTTTGTGCCCGCACGTTACCCTGCGACCCAACTCGGCCAAACAATCTCGATCTGTAACAACTACTCGGTAAAAACGGTCCCAGCTGTTACAGATTGAGACATACCGGCCCCCCTTGGGTCAATCTCGATCTGTAACATCTAGCAGCTGAAATTCACCTTTGGTGTTACAGATTTAGATGAAATGGTTAGCTCAGCGGAACCGTCTCGATCTGTAACATCTAACGTCCGAAATCGGCCCTACCTGTTACAGATCGAGACAAACGACCGGTCAGACAGCCCCAACACAAAGAAAGGCTCCCCTCTCGCCCAGCGGACGGGAGGGGAGCCTTATATGTGACCGCGGCAAAAGGATGGCAATACCGCAGTCGCCCAAAGGAAGGGCCTGGTTGCACCGGGCCTAGATAAGGTTCTTGCCAGAGACCTTATCGAAGAGGTGGGTCGCGTTCTTCTCGAACTTGAACCAGATGGTGTCGCCAGCCTTGAGCGCGCCCTTGGCCTCGAGGTCGACGACGGGGATAATCAGGACAAACTGGCCGTCGGGAGCGGTCACGTGGACATGCTCGGTCGAGCCCATGAGCTCGGTCACCTCGACGGTACCCTGGAGCGCGCCCTCCTCGCCCTTGTCGGCAAGCAGGATCTGCTCGGGACGCACGCCGGCCGTAATCTCCTTCACGTCGCCGCCGTCCCAGTTGAGGGCAAGCTGAGCGCAAGTCTCGGGGGCGAGCGCCACGTTCATATCCTCGGTCTTGACGGTAAAGCCGTTGCCCGAGCGCACCAGCTGGGCATCGAAGAAGTTCATCTGCGGCACGCCGATGAAGCCGGCGACGAAGATGTTCGCGGGATGGTTGAAGACCTCCTGCGGCGTGGCGATCTGCTGGACAACGCCGTCCTTCATGACCACGATACGGTCACCGAGGGTCATAGCCTCGGTCTGGTCGTGAGTAACATAAATGAACGTGCCCTTGATCTCGTGGCGCAGCTTAATGAGCTCGGCACGCATCTGGTTACGAAGCTTGGCGTCCAGGTTGGACAGCGGCTCGTCCATCAGGAAGACCTTGGGGTCACGCACGATGGCGCGGCCGATAGCGACACGCTGGCGCTGGCCGCCGGAGAGCGCCTTGGGCTTACGGTCGAGGTACTCGGTAATGCCCAGAATCTCGGCAGCAGAGCGAACCTTGCGGTCGATCTCGTCCTTGGGAACCTTCTTGAGCTCGAGCGTAAATGCCATGTTCTCGTACACCGTCATATTGGGGTACAGAGCGTAGCTCTGGAACACCATGGCGATGTCGCGGTCCTTGGGCGCCACGTCGTTGACACGCTTGCCGTCGATGAGCACATCGCCCGAGGTAATGTCCTCCAGGCCGGCGACCATGCGCATCGTCGTGGACTTACCGCAGCCAGAGGGGCCAACGAGGACGACGAACTCCTGGTCGTGAACGGTGAGGTTGAAGTCCTCTACAGCGAGCACACCGTCCTCGGTAACCTTGAGGTTGTGCTTCTTCTCCTCGGTCTTCTTCTTTTTGCCAAAGAAGCCCTTCTTTTTTGACTCGTTGTTGGGATACACCTTCTGAACATGTTTGAGAACGATCTCGGCCATGTCTCTACCTTTCGATATGCGGCGCCGCGCTGAGGGGCGCCGCAGAAACTTGCAAAACAGTTACGGCATCAGCCCTTGACGGCACCTGCCACCACGCCGTCGATGATGTACTTCTGACAGAGGATGTACATGATAACGATGGGGATAACGACCATCATGATGCAGGCCATCATGGGGCCGAGCTCGACGTGGCCGTAGCCGCCGCGGAAGTACTGGATCAAGATAGGAATGGTCTTGTACTTGGTGGAGTCGAGCGTAAGGTAGGGCAGCAGATAGTCGTTCCAGACCCACATGGTCTCGAGGATGCCGACCGAAAGATAGGTGGGCTTCATGATGGGAAGGACGATCTTAAAGAACACCTGGACCGGGTTGCAGCCATCAATCATGGCCGCCTCCTCGATCTCGAGCGGGATGTTCTTTACAAAACCGGCGAACATAAAGACCGCCAGGCCCGCGCCAAAGCCGAGGTAGATAAAGCAGATGTTGAACGGCGTGTTGAAGCCGATGCGGTCCGCCAAATTGGACAGCGTGAACATGAGCATCTGGAAGGGCACGACCATCGAGAACACGAACAGGTAATAGAAGAAGTTCGAGATCTTGTTGTTGACACGAACCACGTACCAAGCGCACATGGAGCAGCACACCAAGATCAGCACGACCGACGTGACCGTGATGATGAGCGAGTACATAAATGCCGAGGCAAAGCCCTGCTCGTTAAGGGCGTGCATGTAGTTTGCGAGGCCGTTGAACGTCTCGGGCGTGAGCAGATCGAATGCCGTGGTGGTGCTGATTGCGGTCGCTTTCTTAAAAGAATTAAGCGCAATCATGAACACGGGGTAGATCCACGCGAGCGACAGGATCGTAAAGAAAATCGAGAGCGCGCGGTTGATAACCTTATCGCGTTTCATTACTGCTGCACCTCCTTGGACCTCGTGGCCTTAAGCTGGATCATGGAGATGGCCACGACCAGGATGCAGAAGATAACCGCCTTGGCCTGACCAATGCCCTGCCATGCGATACCGGCACGCGAATAGAACGTGTTGTAGATGTTCAGGGCGAGCATCTCGGTGGAGTGCGCGGGGGCGCCGCCGGTAAGGGCGAGGTTCTGGTCGAACAGCTTAAAGCCGTTGGTGATGGACAGGAACAGGCAGATGGTGATGGTCGGCATCAGGTTAGGGATCTTAACCTTCCAAAACGTCTGCCATG
Source organism: uncultured Collinsella sp. (assembly GCA_902470345.1). Taxonomy (GTDB): domain Bacteria; phylum Actinomycetota; class Coriobacteriia; order Coriobacteriales; family Coriobacteriaceae; genus Collinsella. Next base: position 13,015 of record CABRGB010000009.1, on the reverse strand, counting down.
CCGTGGCACCGTCGACCTTGGCGGCCTCGATGTAGTCGGACGGAATGGACTGCAGACCAGCGATGTAGATGATCATCATGTAGCCGACCTGCTGCCACAGGGTCAGGATGATAAGGCCCCAGAAGCCAGCAGCAGAGTTAAGGGCGATGAGCTGGGCGCCCACGTTGGAGAGCAGGCAGTTGATCAGAATCTGCCAAATGTAGCCCAGCACGATGCCGCCGATCAGGTTAGGCATAAAGAAGATCGTACGGAAGATGTTGGTGCCTTTGAGCGCCTTGCGGGTGAGCGCCTGCGCAATGGCCAGGGCGATCACGTTGATGAGCACCGTCGACAGGAAGGCAAACGCCACGGTAAAGAAGAACGACGTGGAGAACTGCGGATCGGACAGCGCGCGCACGTAGTTCTCGATACCGACAAAGTGCGCGTTACTAATGATAATAAACTGGCAGAACGAGAGATAGAAGCCCTGAATAAAGGGAATCACGAACCCGATCATAAACGCCAGGCACGTGGGCAACATAAAGAGCGGCCACCAGCGCTTGAGTGCTTTGCCCATAAAAGGGTCCTTTCAATATGTAGGGGGGCGGGCAAACCTACGTCTGCCCGCCCCCCTGTCGCTAATCAGATAGCTCGGGCAGCAACTGCTTACTCGGAAGCAGCCTTCTCGGTCTTCCAGCCATCGACGAAGGCGTTCTTGACGCCGTCCCACTTGCTGTTATCGGCAGCGTAGGCAATCAGAGCCTGCTTGAGGTTCTTCTTCCACTCCTCGGAGGGAATGTAGACGAAGTCCCAAGCGACGGTCTTCTTGCCGTCCTTGGCCATGGCAACGGCCTGCTGCGAGAAGACGTTGGTGGTCTCCTTGGCGCTCTTGAACGGAGCGGTCAGACCCATCTTGTCGGCGATGATGCTGGTCGGGGTGTCAGCGGTGACGCACCAATACATGAAGTCCTCGGTGGCCTTCTGGGCATCCTCGGAAGCCTGGGAACTGACGCACCAGTAGTTCTCGCCGCCGGAGCACAGGCCCTGGTTCTCCTCGCCGTCAACACCGATGTAGATGGGCATCATGCCAATCTGATCGTCGGTCATGCCGGCCTTGACGAGGTCAGAGTAGGCCCAAGAGCCGTTCTGGTAGAAGACGGCCTTGCCGGTTGCGAACTCGTTGGTGGCGTCGTCGCCGGTCTTGGAAGCAAGCTGCGAAGGATCGCAGGTGGAGTCGGTGATGTACAGGTCGAAGATCTGCTTGTAGTTGTCGAGGAACTCGCCCTTGATCTCGTCGTCCTCCTGGTTGTGCTCCTTCTCAAACTCGTAGTAGAGCGGCATGTTGGCAAGGTGGGTGGTGTAGCGCCAGCTGGAGGAGTCGTCCATGCCGGCGGAAGTGAAGGCACCCTCGACACCAAGCTCGTCCTTGCGGGCCTGGATGTCGTCGGCACAAGCCTTCAGCTTGTCGAAGGAGTTGATGTCCTCGGCCTTGTAGCCAGCCTTCTCGAGCAGCTGCTTGTTGTAAATAATGCCGAAGCTCTCCTGAACCCAGTCGATGCACACATCCTTGCCGTCGGACTGCAGAGCCAGGGAGTCGTCAATGAGCTCACCGCGGAGCTTGGTATCGGACAGGTCGGCGCAGTAATCCTTCCAGTTCTTAAGACCAGTGGGGCCGTTGACCTGGAACAGCGTCGGAGCGGAGCTCTTGGACATCTCGGACTTGAGCTTCTCCTCGTAGGTGTTGGAGGCAGCGGTCACGATCTTGACCTCGACGCCCTTCTCCTCCTTGTACGCCTTGGCGATCTCCTTCCACTCCTTGTCGACCTCGGGCTTGAATTGGAGGAAGTAGACCTCAGCGGCGTCACCAGAAGCAGAGGAGCCGGAGCCGGCGGAACCACCGCAGCCCACAAGACCCAGACCCAGAACCGCAGCTGCGGAACCGGCGAAGCCCAGGAACTGCCTTCTGCTCATTTCGTTCTTCATTACAATCCACCCTTTCACACCGTGGCGGCACCCTTTGCCGCCGCCTTCGGAGATTGGCTCGGGGACTTTGCCCCTTTTGCTGATTTGTACAATACGCTATTTGGCTAGTTGTTTGAACAAGTATTACTAGAGCGGTAGAAAAACTTCGGTGAACGGTAATTTCAACTTGATACTTGACAAGTTTTGTATAAACAATTATTTGTTATCTAATGCAGAGAAAACGCCCGGTCAAGCCGATGTATCGTCGGTTTGACCGGGCGTTTTCGCTTTGATGGCATGAGTCTCGTCGGACTGCGAGCTAGCCGGCTATCGCTTGGAGTTGACGCGGTAGTGGAAGATCTCGGGATGCGTGCGGGCATGCGTGACCTCGAACAAGATGCCGTCCGAGGTGTACGACTGGCTCTCCATAACGGCAACGCAGTTGTATTTGCCGAGGTCAAGATAACTGCAGTCCTCATCGTTGGCAAGCTCGACGCTCACCGTACGACGGCTCGCCATCACCTTGACGCCGCGCTTGTGCTCCAGATAGCCGTAAATAGAATCTGCCGCGATCTCGGGAGTCAGGCCCTTGGCGATCGACGCCAAAAAATAGCCATGGTCCACTTGGCGCGCGTTGCCGTTGAGGCTTCGGACACGCACTACGCGAATCAACTCCTCGCCCACCTTAAAGCCCAGGTGACGAGAGAGTTGCTCGGTGCAAACCAGATGTTCGAAAGACTTAACGTCCGTCGATGCAACGGCATTGTTGCGCTTTGCAAACTCGCCAAACGACTCAACCTCTTCGAGTGCGCCCAACATGTCGGTTTCGCCCTTAAGCCAAATAACGCGCACGCCCTTGCCGTGTATGGGCTGCACAAACATCCCGTCGGCCAGCATACCCAAGGCGCGACGGACGGTATTGCGAGTGCATCCGAACTCCGCGGTCAGCTCGGCTTCGGTTGGCAGCATCTCCTGAAACGCATAGGTCCCATTAATGATGCGCGAGCGTATTTCTCGGTAGATTCCTTCGTATATCGCTTTTGGCATTGTTTCACCTCTACATTATTCATTTCCGGCTAGGCACGATAGCATTTCTTAAAGTTGTTTAAACCGAATATCGGTAAAGCGACAGGATTTAACCGTTGACGGTTTCTGTCATGCCCAAATCGGTTTCGCTCAAAACTGCCGGTACGACAATCGTCTGGTCCTCTACAATGAATCCATTGTTTAAACGTTTCCCCACGCGCAACGCGCCTCGATATTCGGGAGGCAGAACATGCTGCAAAAAATCCAACGCTTTGGCGGGGCAATGTTCGCGCCCGCCATGCTGTTTTCTATATCAGGCCTCATGGTCGGCGTCTCCGCTCTCGCAACGACTGCGGACATCGTCGGCGATCTCGCCGTATACGGAACCCCTTGGTACGCTTTTTGGACCATCATCCAGCGCGGCTCGTGGACGGTCTTTAAACGCCTCCCGCTCCTTTTTGCCGTAGCGCTGCCCATCGGTCTTGCCCAAAAACAACCGGCTCGTTGCTGCCTCGAGGCTCTCGTCGCCTATTTTGCCTACTGCTTCTTTTTGAGCGAGATCATTAAGCTGAGCGGAGACAATCTTGGACTTAAGTACCCGTCGTCTTTGACCTCCGCTAGCGGCATCACCATCATCGACGGCATCAAGACGCTCGACACCGGCATTATCGGCCCGCTGGCGGTATCGGCAACCGTCGTCGCCATCCATGACCGCTTCTACGATGCCAAGGTTCCCGATTGGCTCGGCACCTTCTCGGGCTCCTCGCTGGTCTACCTCATCAGCTTTTTTGCCGTGTTTGCCCTTGCCGCTATCTCGGCCGCCATCGTGCCCTCCGTATACGCAATGACCGAAACGCTGCGCCATGCACTTACGAGCGTCGGCCCCTTTGGCGTGGGCATCTTTGTGCTTTTGGAGCGAGCGCTCGAGCCCATGGGGCTGCACCACCTGCTCTACATGCCGATCTACTACGACAACCTGGTCATTAACGACGGCATCTACGCCACGTGGAGCAGCTTGCTCCCCATCCTCTCCCATAGCACGCGCCCCCTTAATGAACTTGCGCCGTGGGCCGGTTTTACCGCCACCGGCTGGGTCAAGCTCTTTGGCCTTCCCGCCATCGCAGCCGCGTTCTACTCCACCGCAAAACCAGAGCGCCGCGCCGGCCTTAAGGTCATCCTTTTGCCCGCCATCGTCGCCTCGGTGGTTTGCGGCGTTACCGAGCCACTCGAGTTTCTCTTTATGTTCACCCACCCCGGGCTCTTTTTGCTCTACGCCGTCTTATCGTCTTGCCTTGCCACAACCATGAATCTCTTTGGCATCGTCGGCATCTTCTCGGGCGGCCTGATGGAGATGGCAGCCTTCAACTTTATTCCGCTCATGCGCACGCATGCCGGTGCCTATCTTTTGGCGCTCGGTATCGGCCTTGCCTTTAGCCTCATCTTTTTTGTTAGTTTTCGAGCACTCATCTTGGTCTATGACCTTAAGACGCCGGGCCGCGAGGATCATGTTGCCAATCGCGCGGCAATCGATCGTTTAACGGAAAGCGGCTTTGCCAAAGAGCAATCTCCCAATGACGAGGTCAATAGTCGATCCGATCAAGATCACGTCCTCGCTGAGCGGGTAATTCAGCTTTTAGGTGGCGTTGGCAATATTGTGGGCGCAACCAACTGTGCCACGCGCCTGCGCGTCGAGGTCGCAGACCCTTCCATCGTTGCAGATAACGCGTCGTTTGTCGCGGTGGGCGCCAAGGGCCTCATCATTACGGACAAGACCGCCCAGGTGATCATCGGCATCTCCGTTCCCCGCGTTAAAGAGCATTTTGACCAGATCATGGGCCTCGAGCCGGGATTTGTGCCCACCACCTCGGCCTCCTCTGCCGCCGGCCCAACCCACAAGCACGGCGATATCTGCTTCTTCGACATCGACGGTACGCTCGCCTGGCAAGACCCTCGAGCGGCACAAGAGCTTCCCGAGAGCGAGCGCGATCTGTCCCCCTATCCCAACGAGGCGGTTTCGCAGGCAATCCGCGAGTTTGTCGCCAACGGCAACATGGCTTTTATCTGCACGGGACGCACCCTGAGCTGCATCCACCCCAAACTTCTTGAGCTGCCGTGGACCGGCATCGTCTGTCTTGCGGGCGGTTACGCCGAGATCAACGGACACGCAATTCGCGATCTGTCGATGACGCCCAGCATGCTGCAGCGTCTTGCCCCCTACCTTGAGCAATCGGGCGAGGTCATCCGCTTTGAGGGCCTCAACGGCGTCGTGCGCATGAGTGCCGATGCCCCCGATGCTCCCGGATACGCGCGCACCCTGGGCGACGCAGTCACGCAGCTGCAACATTACAGTGCTTACAAGATCTTGATGTCTACATCGCTCGCTAACCACATCGCTCAAGATAAGGCACTTGAGCCGCTGCTGTGCTTTAACGAGCTCGAACTCGAGGTAACCGAAATCTCGCCCCGCGAATGCACGAAGCGCGGGGGCATCCAGTCTGTACTCGACGCCCTCGATCCCCACCACGGAACCGTATACGGCATCGGCGACGCCAGCAATGACGTCTCGCTGATGAACGCCGTCGATGTCGGTATCGCCATGGGTAATGCGCCGGACTATCTCAAAAAGCGCGCCGACTACATCACCGACTCGGTCGACAAAGATGGCGTCGTCAAGGCGCTCGAGCACTTTAGGCTTATATAAGCAGCCGGCACGCGCACGCGTCCCGTTTCCCCAAATCGCCAAAACAGACGCGCCGGCAACTCCAATGTGGCAATATGGTATCTGCACACCGCAACGATGCAACCTAAGAAAGAATGCGAGAACCCGTGTCCAGTCCGTTTACCAGCTTTTTAGCCCAGCACTTTGACCAGATCAACGACTATCTGGCCACGTTCTTTGACGGACAGGCGACCTCTGCCGATATCGAGCGCTACCTGTATACCCCGCTCTCGGCTTTTACGGCCAACGCCGGCAAGCGCCACCGCCCGCTTATCTGCATGCTCGCCGCAACCGCAGTGGGCGGTAACTTTGAGAGCGCCCGCAGCGCGGCGGCAGCTATCGAGCACTTTCAGTCGGGAGCGCTCATCCACGACGATATCGCCGACAACGGCCAGCTGCGTCGCGGCAAGCCTTGCATGCACCTTACCGAGGGCACGGGGCTTGCCATCAACTGCGGCGATCTGGCGCTCACCATGGTCACCAAGACGGTTCTCGACGACCCCACACTCGAGGCAGACGTGAAACTCCGTGTGCTCCACGAGCTCACCGAGATGATCGTTCGCACCATCGAGGGCCAGGCGCTCGACTTGGGCTGGGTCCGCGATGGGCGCTTTGACATCTCGGTCGACGATTATCTGGACATGGCGACGCACAAGACCGCGTATTACAGCGGAGCCACGCCGCTTGCCGCCGGAGCCATCATTGGCGGAGGCAGCGAACAGCAGGTCGAGGCGCTGCGCGCCTTTGGCCTGCACACGGGCCTTGCCTTCCAGATCCAAGATGATCTGCTCAACTTGATCGGTACCAAGGAGGCCGCCAACAAGGACTTCCGTACCGACATCACCGAGGGTAAGCGCACGCTCGTTGCCGTGCACGCCCTGTCTGATGAGCGCTATCACGATGAGATTGAAGCGATCCTCTCCTCGGGCACCGAGGATCCCGCGCAGCTCGCGCGCGCCGTGGAAATCTTCCAGGAGACCGGCTCTATCGATTACGCCCACGCCTACGCGCTGGACCTAACCGCCAAAGCCAAGGCCGCCATCGAGGACGTTGAGCTTGATTCGCACGCACGCGAACTGTTCCTCTCCATGGCAGATTTCTTTGTGGAGCGACTCAACTAGCGGGGGTTGCAAAACCTGTCGGCAGCGCATTTGGGTACAAGTTGCTACACTGTTGAATGTATGTTTATGCATCCCTTTGCGTCGTCTATCCGACAGGCGCTCAAATAGTACGAATGATACGCCGAAAGGGGTTCGTTCATGGAACCTATTACAACGGGCATGCAGGGAGCAGCCGTCGAGGACGTGCAGTCTCGTCTCCTGCAGCTCGGCTACACGATTGATGCCACCGAGGTCGCCGACAAGCACTTTGGTGCCACCACCGAGCAGGCCGTTAGCACCTTTAGGCTCGACAGCGGTCTTGCCGCCGGCCACGCCGTTGACATCCCCTGCTGGAGTGCCCTGGTCGACGCCTCGTATAAGCTGGGCGACCGCACCCTCTACCTGCGTATGCCCAATTTCCATGGCGCCGACGTGCAGGCCCTGCAGCGCGCGCTCAACGTTTTGGGCTTTGCCTGCGGCGAGGACGATGGCTACTTTGGCCCTCACACCGAAGCGGCCCTTCAGCAGTTCCAGGAAAACGTCGGTCTGTTTGCCGACGGTATGGCTTTCCAGGATACCTACGCCTATATCAACCGCCTGCACCACGTGTGGGAGGGTAAGCCTTCGGTGACCGAGGCCGAATCGCGCATCGGCTTTGCCCGCGCGGCCAACGTACTCGAGCGTTTCCAGATTGCCGTCATTGGCGAGGACCCTATCGCGCGCAGCGTAGCATCGCGCATGTGGAACATCGCCACGGCGACGACCGACAACAGCGGCATGATGCTCTGCGACTCCGAGGTCCCAACCGACGTTGACCTGGTGCTCGAGATCGCAAGCGACGAGCTGCCCGCCGACGCCGCACCGCGCGCCACGATTGCCCTCGCCGAGTGCCACAACCTGGCCCAGCGCATCCGCACCGCCAATGTCGCCGCGCAGCAAAAGCCGGCACGCATCCGCATTGAGCTCACGGGCATGACGCGCTACAACGGCACCTTCACTGCCAGCGATGCGCAAACACTCGCAGTACGCCTGCTCGATGGCGTTTGCGATGCCCTCGCAGATTAGGTAAACTAAACGAGTTGCTTTTGCGCAACACCCATACTGGGACGTAGTTCAACGGTAGAACTCCGGTTTTTGGTGCCGGCTGTTGGGGGTTCGAATCCCTCCGTCCCAGCCAAGGTAACTGAGCGCCCTGAGCCCATAACGGCCCAGGGCGCTTTCTTGTGGACAAGCGGAGGGATTCGAGCCCGCAAGGCAACACAACTTCTCGTCCAGCACGGGAAAATCTACCTTCAAAAGACAGGCGCCCCAGGCCCATTAGGACCAAGAGCGCCTTACATCTAGAAAATATCAGCCCAGTTCCGAAAAGCGAGCCACCATCTACAAAGTGCCGCGGGGCCCCGACGGGCGGGGACACCGAATTAGGTTTATCGCGAGTTCCGCACGAACAGGAGGCCACTTAATGTGGCCTCCGTCGTGAGCAGGACTGTAGAGCAGGAAACCTAATTCGGTGTCCCCGCCCGTCGGGGTCCCGCGTCCCTAATTGTTGAGCATGCGGTCGAAGCTTCCCGAGTCGCCATCCCGATAGTCGGCGGTCATCAGAATCTCCTGCGGAATTCGTCCGCCCTCACGCAGCACGTTGCGGAACTGCACACGCGTGACCATGGGCAGATCCTTAATCGTCGCCGCCAGGTTCTGCGGCACGCCCTGGTTGGCAGCCGCGGGCTCGCACGCGCCGCCGGCCTTCACGCGACGCTTGTGCTCGGCGAGCATGGCTCGATACATACCGGCATGCAGGCGAATCTCAACGACGTTGGCGTTGCGAGCCTGCTCGACGATGCGCGCACCCTCGCGATCGATGTCACCCACGTAGTAGATATAGGTAAAGCGATAGCCGATTTCGGCCAGGTAATCATCCAGTGCGTGCGAGACGCTCGCCTTGCAGCCGCCGCCAAAGATTACGCCGCCCACCTTGGTACCAAAGAGCTTGGCATGTTTACGTCCGCGCAGGAGCTTGACGATCTCGTCATAGGTATCCAAGTTCTCGACCATAATGAACGGCTTGTCGGCGCCCAGCGTAAAGAAGCCCGTAAAGTGCACCGGACGGTTGGGGGCGACCTTGATCGCCTGCATGCTGATGCCCTTTTCGGTCATACGCCTGATCAGGCGCTCGCCATGCTTGCCGTCAAAAGCCTTTTCGTCATTGAAGATCTGGTAGGCGCGCTGGCGGCGCGAGGCAACCGGAGTATCGGCACCGCGGTTTTGCTCGACCCAAGCCTGGATGATCGCGATTTCCTCGGCAATCTTGCGATTGGACATCTCATTGTGCTGAGCGCGCTGCGGCGTCTTTTTACCGTCCTTGCCTTCAACCCTTACAATCTGGGTCTGCTGTTCCTTAATTTTGGAGAGCGCCGTGGGCGCGGGGACGGCCTTGAGCAGCTGCCTGCCCAGAACACGGGCCAGGGCAAACGCCGAAACCTCGCCATGGGTAGTCGACTCAGTCTGCTGGGCAGCCGTATCTGCCGCGGCAGACTCGGGCTTCTTCTGAGACTTGCGCTTAGAATCGCCTTGGACATTGCGCTCACGTTTCGAAGTAGACGTCTGCTTCTGCGATCGCTCGGGCTTGCCCTCCTTCGCCGGCTGACGCTTGGGCTGCTCCATCGGAGCATCCACCTTCGCATCTTCGTCGCGCGGCGCTGCATTCTCGGCGGCATCCTGAGCGCTAGAGCTGCGACCGCCACGATGACGACGACGGCGAGGCTTGCTCGAAGCACCCTCCCCCGTCTGTTCAACCGCAGGTTGCTGGCCCTGAGTCTCCGTATCGGACGCAGTCTGCTCATCAACAGGCTTCTGTTCACGGACTTCCGGCTCGGCAGGCTTCACGGCCTTCTCGGCCCGCGCCCCCGGAACCTGATTGACCTTCTCCTGACGCTTTACAGGATACGCGCGACCTGCGAAGCCGCGACCAGGACGGCACGAGTCTGAGGCCTTCTTGGCCGTTTTCTCGGAATCATCCGCAACCTCGGCAGCCTCTTCGGCATCGCGCACAACGTCCTGTCGCTCGGCCTTAAAATGCGCACCGCGACGACGCTTGGGTTCCTGAGGCTCAGCGGACTTTTGCTCTTTCACAGGCTCCTGCGGCTCGGCGACAGGCTCGTTCTCGACAACCTCGGTAACGGCCCCATCCTTTTGAGCCACAGCACGACGGAAGCGTTCCTGTTGGGCGCGGCGCTGAGCATCACGCTTTCCGCCTCCGCCAAAGCCGCCTCGACCCGCCTTGGCGGTAAAGGCACGCACGACATGCTCATCGAGCAGCTCGTCAGTATCGATATGCTCACGCGGGGCAACTTCTTCCGCAGCAGGAACCTCAACGGAATCCTCGACAGGCTGCTCCTGGGCATCATGAATCTCGGCATTGATGGTATAGAACGCCGGCCGGCCGTTAATGCCGCTACCCTCGATCTTGGTCACAATCTTTGCCGCGATAAGCTCCTCGCGCATCGCCTTGGTGTCGCACTCCTTATCCACGGAGCGGAAGATTTGCGCCAGCGCGCTCGACTTGATCTTGAGTGACTTGCGGCAGAGCAGGTCGTAGGCAACCAGCTTTGCCCGCTCGGCAGAAAGCGACGTTTGCCCGCTCAGACGCTCAGCTAGAGCATCGACATTTTGTTGGTTATCGGAATATACCGTCTTGGCCACGGGGCCCCTTTCATATGCACACATATACGTCCATATGGTACAACGCGCGCCGCCATCCACGCAAAACATCTGCGAGAACACCCCGGCATCACCCTTCTTTACAAAAAAGGCCGGGCCCGCGTTCTGCGGACCCGGCCTTTCCGAGTCATAGAGATGGAGGATTCAATCCGTCCGATCGGCTAAGCCTTGGCGGCCTCGGCGTCAGCGGGAGCCTCGGCAGCAGCGGCGCGGCCATACTCGGCCTTGCCCATCTCGGACCACTCGGGCTCCTCGTCGGGCATGGAGCCAGCCTCCTTGCCGAAGAACTCCTTGAGGCAGTTAACGGCGACGATGAGGCCCAGGACCATCAGCAGGACGGCAAAGACGAGCTGCAGGCCCTTGGTGGCGGCGACGGAGACGGCGGCCGTGGTGGCGGTAGCCGGGATGGTGCCGAAGAAGCCGTAAGCCTGGACAGCGGCCATGCAGCCCATGGCGCTCTGGACCAGCGAGGTGAAGGTGCAGCAGAGCAGGAAGACGACGGGCACGTAGAGCATCCAGCCCTTGCGGCCGGTGCACTTGCAGAACACGGCGAGGGTGATCATGGTCATGCCGCCGAGCAGCTGGTTGGAAGCACCAAAGAGCGGCCAGATGTTGGCATAGCCACCAAAAGCGAGGGCGAGACCAGGAAGCAGGGTGACAACCGTGGCGAACCAGGGGTTGCCGAGGACCTTCATGTAGCCGGCCTTGGACTCGATGGCCAGGGCGTCGTTGGTCTGGGCAAAGAACTCAGAGAACGAAGTGCGGGCGATGCGGGCGACGGCGTCGAGCGAGGTCAGGGCCAGAGCGGAGACGTTCATGGTCATGAAGACGGTAGCGAGCGTGCCGTCAACACCGAAGGCCTGCATACCGCGGGAGATGCCAGCGGCGAAGATCTGGAACGGGGTGGAAGCGACACCGGCGTTGAGGGCGCCGGTACCGGCGGTGTTCATATCGGAGAACATGATGCCGGCGACGATGATGGCAAGGATGCCGACGAAGGACTCGACAATCATGGCGCCGTAACCGACCTTGACGGCGTCCTGCTCCTTCTCGACCTGTTTAGAAGAGGTGCCGGAAGAAACGAGGCTGTGGAAACCGGAGAGAGCACCGCAAGCGACAGAGACGAACAGGACCGGGAACATCATGCCGGAGGCACCAGAGAAGCCGGTGAAGACCGGAGCGGTGATAGTGGCCTGACCGTTGACGCCCAGGACGACGATGCCGAGGACAGCGCAGACGATCATGACGATCATCATGATGGAAGTGAGGTAGTCACGCGGAGTCTTGAGCATCTGGATGGGCATAGCGCCAGCGAAGACCAGGTAGACCATGACGACGGCGAACCACTGGAACTTATCCAGGTAGACCGGGAACTGCATACCGACGGCGAACATGAGAACCATAAGGACCACGCCGGTGACGAACTCGGCAGCGCCGGTGAGGTTGAACTTCTTCTGGGCCCAACCAAAGGCGATGGCGACGAAGGTGAACAGGATGGAGATGGTACCAGCGCAGCCGGCGGCATAGGACTTGGTGAAGTCGACGGCACCGGTAGCAGCACCAGAAGCGTCAACGGCCGGGGTGAACATGAACGTCTTGCAGACCATGTCAGTGAAGGCGGCGATGACGATGATGCAGAACAGCCAGCAGAACAGCAGGAACAGGCGACGGCCGGTCTTGCCGATGTACTTCTCGATGAGCTGAGCCAGGGACTTGCCGTTGTTCTTCATCGAGGCGTACAGGGCGCCAAAGTCGTGGACGGCGCCAAAGAAGATGCCGCCGACGAGGACCCAGAGCACGACGGGCAGCCAGCCAAAGGCCATGGCGACGATCGTACCCGTAACAGGGCCAGCACCGCAGATCGAGCTGAACTGGTGCGAGAACGCGGTGAAGGCGGAGACGGGCGAGAAGCTGTTGCCGTCCTTCATGCGCTTGGCCGGCGTGAGGGCCTCTTTGTCAACGCCCCACTTGTTGGCCAACCAGCGGCCATAGCCCAGATAGCCGCAGGCGAGCACCGCCGCGGCCACAACCATGAGCAAAACTCCGTTCATTACATTTCCTCCTCTAAAAAGAACTACTCAGACATAAAAAATGAGGGCCGTCGGTTGCGCTCGACGGCCCTCATCTTCATCAGCCGCCCGTTATCGTACGGGCTAGCTGTATGTGCTAACCCGCATCAGATAATTACTACGCTGATAATGTTTAGCTGATGCGTGAACATGTCTGAGAAATCCTCTTCAATCATGATGTGAACGATCCGTGCGAGTTCACATCCCCCAGTGGATGAAAAGGAGTATGAAACTTTAGTTACCTAAAGTCAACGCAAATATGTAATGAATTTTCAACTTTTTTGATTTTCTCGGTATAAAACGCCACTGACCTAGGACTTTACCCGACAAAAGTTTTTGCATGAGAGATGCCCCTGAGAGCCGCGGGAGCCGGGCGGCGCATATGAACTTTCCTGCTCTACAGTCCTGCGCAAGACGGAAAGCACATTAAGTGCTTTCCTTTG
>CABRGB010000008.1 GCA_902470345.1 uncultured Collinsella sp. | reverse complement strand
GCGGGTCTGCGCTTCACCCTTGCCGGCATGCTGGTCATTGTTGGCATGAGCGTGGTCCAGCACCGACCGCTCGTTCCGCAAGCGCGTGATATCAAGCCCATCTGCATCTTGTCGCTCTTCCAGACCATCGGCCAGTACTTCTTTTTCTACCTTGGTCTCTCCCGTGCAAGCGCTATGTCGAGCTCCATCATCGAGGCCAGCGCCAACTTCCTAGCCATCCTCTTTGCCGCTCTGGCGTTTCGCACCGAGAAGCTCAATACGGCCAAGGTGCTCGGCTGCGTACTGGGCTTTGCCGGCGTCGCGCTCGTCAACCTTACGGGCGCGGACGGCACCTTTGGCTTTACACTCGACGGCGAGGGCTTCATCCTGGCCTCCACCGTCGCGGGCGCCCTTTCGACCTGCCTGATCGGTATCTTCTCGCGCGAGCACGACGGCGTCTTGCTTGCCGGGTGGCAGTTCTTGGTCGGCGGCCTGGTCCTCACCGCCATCGGCTTTATGATGGGTGGCGCGCTCTCCCCCACGGCGATTGCCCCCGCCATCGCGCTCATCATCTACATGGCGCTTATCTCCGCGGTCGCCTACTCGCTGTGGTCGCGCCTGCTTGCCGTCAACCCCGTCAGCCGCGTCTCGGTCTTTGGGTTTATGAACCCCGTCTTTGGTGTGCTGCTGAGCGCGCTGTTGCTCGGCGAGGGCGCTGGCACGAGCCCCGTTACTGTCATCGTTGCCCTGTTGTTGGTCTGCGGCGGCATCATCATCGTCAACAAACCCAAAAAAGCCTAGCGAACTGCCCTTATTTAGCAGAGGGAATTCACATACTTTAGTTTAATGGAGTATATCAGTGAGCTGAGGGTCGCCACGCACGCAAGCGTGCGCTCCTTTTTCTAGCGTATCTGAACGCCGGCTTTCTTTTTCTCGGCCTTGACGCGGTAGAGCTCCGCATCGGCAGCGCGAAGTAAGTCTTGCCAGGTATCAACACTATCGCCGATCCGCGCGTAACCGATGGACATCCGCAATGCATACGGCACCTCGGCACGAGCGAGCTCGTCGTTAATCGCCGAACACAGGTCTATGATGTCCTGTTCCGCCGCAGCCTTCTGGAGCACCACGAACTCATCGCCGCCATAACGTGCGATAAAACCACCAGACGCCGAGCAGACCTCTTTGAGCGTAGCAGATATGACCTGGAGAGCATGGTCGCCCTCCACATGTCCATAGCGATCGTTAATCAGCTTAAAGCCGTCGGCGTCCATCATAAGCAGATACACATCATCGGCCTGATCAGCACCCGAGAACAGCGACAGCATATAGGTCTCAAAACGGTTGCGATTGTTAAGGCCAGTCAACGGGTCGGTCGAGATCAGCTGCTCCTGACAAACAATGTAGAGCTGCAACATACTTAACATGATGCCGACACTAAGGCAGGGACCCGAATAAAAGACCTGAAAGACACCGGCCACCAAGGCCGGAATGGCGAAAAATGCCAAGGTTTGATAGATGGCCTTCTTTTGTAGGCTCTCGACCTTGCAAGATTGTATAAACGCATGCAGGGACGTATATATAACGTAGCAGTAGCTGACGATGGGCTGGATCATATAGACAAAACCGCGACGATACGCGCCCTGCGCATCGATATAGAACAGGGCATGCGTCCAGTAGCTAGTAAACGCCAGTACGACTACCAGCACCGCAGGCAGCGTTACAAACGCCATCCTATAGCGCGCGGTCAAAAGGCGAGAACCCTGCACCGTCTCGGAATAGATAAACCAAATGAGGCACGCGGCGGCAAAGAGCGAAAACGAAACCGCGTTGGAAATCCAGTTGGCAGCAATGCCCAGCGTGCCGCCCACACCGTCCGAAAGCGTCCAGATTATATCGAATAACATGTACGCGGCAGAGGTGTAACCGAGCGTACTAAACAATAACTGCTGGGTACTCGAGAACAAGGAGTGGCGACTTCGCGCGGCAAGCCCGATAAGAACAATCATGCATAGCAGGAATATCTCAATCTTGAGTGCCTTAACCACTAGACGCCATCCCTTCAATATCCAAGTGGTCAGAATCGCCCGATTCGTGTCTGGGCAATAAACACCCCTACTCCGCAGGGGTAAGGGGAATAATAGCAGAGCGCCCGAACGTCACTGCAAGAAAGCTTTCGTTCGGGCGCTCAAACGGCGCGAATTGCACGCCGGCTTGATTGACTCGCGTCGACGATTACTCGCCATCGATGTCGGTCGCGACGGCCTCCTCGATGGCCTCGACACCGGCAGGCGACAGATCCTCTTTGCCGTGGCAGAACTTCTTATCGACCCAGCCGGTCAGAATCGGAGCCATGATTGCCGTGATGATGACGGCAGTGGCGATCTGCGCATACGCAGTGGGCGCAAGCTCGGCATAGCGCGGGGCAACCTCGGCGAGGGCGACCGGCGTGGTCATAGCCGTGCCGGCGATAGTGGAGCAGGCAACGGCCGCCTTGCCGTTACCACCGCACAGGCGCTCGAACGCAAAGGTAATGGGACCGACGATAAAGAGCGTGATGAGGCCCAGCAGGATGCCCGAAATACCGCCGGTGATAAAGCTCGAAAGGCTCATGGACGCACCGAGCTGAAAGCCGATAACGGCGATCGCGGGATTAGCGCCGGGGACCAGCAGGTTCTTGATAAACGGGAACAAGTTGCCCAGGACCATGCCGATAACAAGCGGCAGGATGGAGCCGATGATGGTACCGACGGGGATGTTGGCGAGACCCGAGACGCCCAGGATGATCATGGTAACGGCAGGGCCGGCCGTAAAGAACAGGATACCCACGGCGCCTTGCTCGGACTCATCGCCGAACTCGCCCATGATGCCCGTATAGAGCGCCATGTTGCAAAACGTGATGCCGCCGATGATAGACACGGAGCTCAGGCCCAGGAAGTTGTCGTTAAAGAAATATGCCACACCCAAGCCAAGGGCGGCCGCAACAACAAGCTTGGGGATCAGTACGACGATGCCGGTCTTGATAGCGCTCGGCGTGGACTTAAAGCTGATGCCGGCACCCACGAAGAGCAGGATCGCAGCGACGATGGTATTGGAGCCGCCGCGGCAGGCAGCCGTAAAGAAGCCGCCGATCTCAAAGACCTGCGGACAGAAAGTGTTGAGCAAAAGGCCAACGATCATGGGATAGATCATGATGTCACCCGGGATGCGCGGTACCTTAAATTTCCTTTGCTCGTTGGCGGTCGCTTCCTGTGCCATGAAACCCCCATTTCCGCTGACGCGGAACAAAAGCCCACGTCACACTTTGCTACAGTAAAGTTTGACCATGGTACCAGAAGAAGCAGACCAGCTCGGTGAGAAATTCGATTCGTTGTGCCGGGACGCTAAACGTGCCCCGCTCTTATATGAAGCTCAAAACGATATAGAACACGATGCCCGAGACGCAGCACCACAACATCGACTTTGTCTTGATTGCCACCGCCACGACGCCGGCGGCCGCAATCCAGGGAATCAAGCCCTGCCACAAGCCGGCGTCGAAAGCGCCAGGGCTTATCAAATCGTTGGCGACCAGCGCCGCAAAGGCGGCAGGCGGAATATAACCCAAGGCCTCGGTAACGCGGGGCGACAGTGTTCTCCCGCGCAAGGCAAACGCCGGGGCAATGCGGAAAAACGCGATGGCCGCCCATGACGATAGCCATAGAACCAAAAACTCATTAACGGGCATCGCGAGCGCCCCTTCCCTCGGCGAGGACATCGCACGCGAGTGCCGTGACAACGCCGACGAGCACACTTGCCGGCACGGCGATATTCGTCCATCCCAAGAACTTGCATATGGCGACGGACACCGCAGCCAAACCGGCAGCTACGACATTGCCACGCGACAGTCGCTGCGAAAAGAGTAGGCAGATAAAGAGCGATGTGCAGACAAAACCCGCAATAGCGGTGGGAACATCGACAACGGCGCCGACGATGGCGCCCGTCGTACACGAAACGCCCCATGTTGCGATGAGGATCACGTTGAGCACAAAGGACTCGAGCGGACCCCAATCCTCCCCTTTAACCAACTTGGCAAGCGAAATGCCGTATGCCTCCTCGGTAAGTGTCGCGGCAACAGCCAGCGTCTGACGCTTCGAAGCACCCCTCAAATGCGGTGCGATCGATGCCGAGTAAAGCGCAAAGCGCGAGGAGATTGCGGCGACGCTCGCGACGATCGACGCCGCAGGCACACCTGCTAGCCACAGATTACAGATCATAAACTGCCCGCTGCCCGTCACGAACGTGCTGCTCAGGGCAAAAACCATCCAGGGTTCCATTCCCGTCTGCGCCATAATCATTCCGCACGGCGCGGCTATCGCAACATAGGTAAGCATCACCGGCCAGACGGTTTTAACGATTTTGAGCACCATAGCGTTCCTCGTCCCGACAAGATTTCCGAGCCGCATTCAACGACGCGGCAGAACCATCGCCCGATGGCAACCGAGTTCACCTACAATTGCCACCGGATCGAAAGACACAGAAAGACACAACTTTTTAGGAAGTCATTATGACAGCTATCGATCGAACGCGGGCTGCCGCGGCCTTCAAGACCTACACCGATGCCTACGATGCCGCCAATCCGCGTATCGCGCTCAAAATCGAGCATACGTACCACGTTGCCGAGGCATGCGATGCCGTGGCACGCGAACAGGGCTGGTCACCTCAGGACATTGACCTAGCGTGGCTTTGCGGCCTGCTGCACGATATGGGTCGCTTTGAGCAGCTGCGACGCTGGGACACGTTTAAGGATGCCGAGAGCATGAGCCATGCGGCGTTGGGCGTCGAGGTTCTCTTTGGCGAAAACCCTACAGATGCGCCCGCGACAACAAGTATCCGCGACTTTATCGACGATCCGGTAGAAGACGAGTTGATTCGCGCAAGCATTGCCTATCACAGCGATTTCCGTCTACCCGCGCAGCTCGACGAGCGCACGCGGCGCTTCTGCGATATTGTGCGCGATGGCGACAAGGCCGACATTATGCGCACCATCGCCGACAGCACCGTCGACACCATCCTCAAAGTGGATGAGGACGTGTTTCTTGCCAGCCACTTCTCGGCACCGACGCTGACTGCCTTTGACGAGCACCGCTGCGTCACGCGCGATGAGCGCGATGAGCCCGCGGACTACTTGGTGGGGCTTATCTGCTTTATGTTTGAGCTCGTCTATCCGGCAAGCCGCGCGCTGGCGCGCGAGCAGGGCGATATCTACCGCCTGCTCGACGCACCTTTTGGCATCGTGCGGCCCTTTACCGACCCCGCCACGCAAGCGACCTGGGAACGCCTAAAGAAAGAGATGCGAGCCTGGCTGGCCGGCGCCTAGCGCTCGAGCTGGGCCAGGAGCTCTTCGACGACTTCGACGGCGTCGCCGACAACTTTATACTGCGCAGCGCCGAAGATGGGGGCATCTGGGTCCTCGTTGACGGCAATGACGCACTCCGCGCCGCCGATGCCGGCTAGGTGCTGGATAGCACCCGAAACGCCGATGCTCACAAGGAGCTTGGGCGAAACCGACACGCCGGTCTGCCCAACCTGGTGGCGGTACTCCAGCCAACCTGCCTCCACAACAGGACGCGTGCAACCAAGCTCGGCACCCAAGGCATCGGCGAGCTTTCGCATCAGGGGCAGATTCTTCTTGAAGCCAATGCCGCGGCCCACCACGACCAGGCGCTCGGCATCGGCAATTGATGTCTGCTGCCCCCACTCCTCGGCGGGAATCGAGATCTCGACGCGGGCCTTAGCATCATCCGCAAGCGATACCTGGGTAATCGTGCCAGAGCGGCTGTAATCAAACTCGGGTACCCCAAAGATGCCGGGACGCACCGTTGCCATCTGGGGACGATGATTGGGGCAGATAATGGTGGCCATCAAGTTGCCGCCAAACGCCGGGCGGGTCTGCTGCAGTAGACCCGCCTCCGTATCCATCGAAAGCACCGTACAGTCGGCCGTAAGGCCCGTCTGCAAGCGTACGGCCACACCGGGCGCCAGCTCACGACCAAAGGCGGTCGCGCCGTACAGAATGGCCTCGGGTCTGCGCTCGGCCACCAAATCGCAGATGAGACGAGCATAGATCTCCGCATCGTTTTGGCGCAGTCGCTCGTCGCGGCAGACCACGACCTCGTCGGCACCGGCGCAGACCAGATGCTCCAGGTCCTCAAGCGAGCCCTCGGGGCCCATGCCGGCCAATGCCACCAGACGGCAACCGCGAGCATCGGCAAGCTCGCGCCCCTTACCCATGAGCTCGTAGGCCACCGGAGCCACGACATCGTGATCGTCGGTCTGAACGAATACCCATATGTCTCGATACGCATCGAGGTCAACCGCGCCGGCGGCCTCGTCGCGCTCGATCGAAATGGCATTGACGGGGCAGGCGTCGACGCACCCGCCGCACAAGATACAGCCGTCGGTCACATGGGCGCAGCGGTTGGGGCGCTCGCCCTCCATCACAATGCCACCCGAGGCACAGGCGCGAACGCAGCGGCCACAGCCAACGCACGCCTCGCTATCGATTATCAGTCCGCTCATCTATGCCATCCCCTCGATAATCTTGGCAATCTTTGCCGCCTGCTCGACCGGCGTGCCCTCGATGGCCTCGCACGTTTGGTCGCGGTCGGGCACAAACGAGCGCACGACCTGCGTCGGCGATCCGGTAAGGCCGCAACGCGAAGGGTCAGCATGTGCATCGGCAGCACAGACCACCCGCACATCCGCATCTTCGGCCGCGCGAATGCCGGCGATGCTCGGCATGCGCAGCTGGCCGATCTCCTTGGCGGTCGTCATCGCGCACGGCATCTCCAGATAGACCGTCTCCTCGCCGGCATCGCAACCGTGAACGAGCGAAAGCGCACCGCACGTCGTAAAACCTGCGCTCTGCACGCAGCTCACATCGGTCACGCAGGGAACCTCGAAGGCGCCGGCCAGCTCGGGGCCAATCTGGGCGGTATCGCCATCTACCGCCATCTTGCCGCAGATGAGCAGATCGAAGTCCTCGTCGAGCGCCTCGATACCGCATTTGAGGGCATAGGTGGTCGCCAACGTGTCCGCGCCCGCAAAGGCGCGATCGGTCAGCAGCAGCGCATCATCGGCGCCGCGGGCAATGCAGTCGCGCAGCAGCGATTCGGTTGCAGGGATACCCATCGACACCACCGTCACACGCACATCCATGCCAAAGCCGATAAAGTCGTCCTTGAGCGCCAGAGCGCATTCGAGGGCACTTGCATCGAAGGGATTAATGACCGCCCGCTTGCCATCACGCACGATGGTATTGGTTTTGGGGTCCATCTTGACCTCGGTGCTTCCCGGTACCGCCTTGACGCACACCACCATATGGAAATCGCTCATCTTCACGCGCCCCCTTTCTGGACGAGTTCATCCAAGAGCTTCTCCGAAAACAGGTTGCCACGACCCAGCTGCCCGGCAGGATCGAGCTGCAGCTTGAGTCGAGCCGATTCGACCATGGCCTCGTGGCCGTACATCGTCTCCAAAAAGCCCGCTTTGATCTTGCCGACGCCGTGCTCGGCAGAGACGGCGCCGCCCATAGCCGTTACCTCCGCAGCCCACCGGGCAAACAGCTCACCACCGCGACGGTAGTCCTGCGCATCGCGCGGCAGGATATTCACATGCAGATGGTTGTTGCCGATATGTCCCCAGGCGGCAGACTCAAGCCCGCTTTCGGCCAGCGTGCGGCGATAGAAGGCAACGACATCGGCCAGGCGCGCGTTGGGTACCGACATATCCGACCCCAGTTTGGTAATGGTGGGGTCGGTGCGGCGACGCTCGTCGATGAGCATGTTGACACTCTCGGGGACGGCGTGGCGGAAGAACCGCTGGCATTCGCGATCGACCTCGGTGCGCGCGACCCATGTCGCATCGTCGCTGCCTCCCGCAAGCTCCAGTACCCACCCCAAGTGATACAGCTCCTCAGTCGCCTGGGCTTCGTCGTCGCAGTCGAGCTCCACGTAGACACAGACCTTGGCGTCTTTGTCGAGCGCCGGCAGCGAGGCGAACGCGGTCGACTGCTCACGCTGACGACGCAGGATATCCAGGGCGCCCGCATCGAAATATTCGATGGCGGCCGCGTGGGACAGGACGGGACGCACAGAATCGGTGAAGGACACGGCCTTGTCTTCGCTGTCAAAGAAGCAGCTCACGCCCCAAACGACCGCAGGCGCCGCCTGCAGGGCAATCTCGAGCTCGGTGACGACGCCGAGCGTGCCGCACGCACCGATAAACAGATCGACGGCATCCATATCGTCAGCAACGAAATAGCCCGAAGCATTTTTGGTCTTGGGCATGGTGTAGTCGGGAAGGTCGAGCTCGAGCGTGCGGCCCTGCGCCGTGACGAGCGAAAGGCGACGACCCTGTGCAAAAACCTCGCCACGGTGAAGCTCGAGCAGGTCGCCATCGGTCAGCACGACATGAAGGCCCGTGACGTGAGGGCGCATGGGGCCGTAAGCGTAGCTACGGGCGCCGGAAGCGTTGCATGCCGCCATACCGCCCAGGCAGGCAGACGCCTCGGTGGGATCGGTAGGAAAGAATTGCTCGGGAGCTTCTTGGAACTCCTCGTAGGCCTCAAGCGATGCCTGGTCCCAGCCGGCAGTCGGCAGCACTTTCTTGCCCAGTTGCTTGCGCAGCTCAGACAGCACGACGCCGGGCGCCGCACGCAAAAGAAAGCGGCCCTGCTCATCGCGGCGAATGCCTAGGTAGCGATTCATGCGGGAAGTATTGAGAACGTGACCGCCATGAGGCACGGCGCCGGCGGCAAGACCGGTCCGGGCGCCCTGAACCGTCACCGGGACACGCTCGGCATGGAGCTTTTTCAAAATGGCGCGGACCTCGTCCTCCGTTGTCGGAAACGAGATGCTCGAGGCCTCGCCCGATGTGCGAGACTCATCGCGACCATACTCTTCGAACTCGTCGGTGAAGGGTTTGATGGTTGCAGACACGCGAACTCCCCCTTTAGCTAACTACAGTGTTTGCAGGGAGATGTTACCGCATCGTTTTGTCGACGTGTTCGAGACCGTCTCCATAATTGGCGATTTTTACGTTCGCGCAATTCGGCGAGCGGCAAGGTTTCCTCGGCAGACGATGCTTTTGACACATATCGCTTTACCGCCAGCGACCACGCAATTGTTGCTCGAAAAAAGTTGAAGTAATTTTTACCATCTTTTACCTGCGGAGATGTCAATCCGTCAAGCATTTGGTCAGAAATTGGTCAAGTAGTGACTGATACGGTCGGCATCGACAGCCAAAACCAATGGAAGTTTTGGCCCCAGAAGCAGGGAGGTTCCCATGGCATATTACTGGCCCCAGTACGGCGTCGCCATCGAGGTCGACGACGATCCCTATCTCCTGCCTTTCGACGAAGAGGCGTTCCCCGATACGACGGTCTACCACGTCACCACCGATGTTATCTGCGACCCCGAGTCGTTCTCGGCGCTCGCCCACCACATCGCGCGCATCCACAACATCGAGCTCCCTCACGACTTCGACGAGCTCATCTATTCGCGCCGCCTGATGCTTCACATGCTCTTTGGAGCGGACCCGTCCACGTTCGCACGCGTCTACACCACCAAGGACGCCGCATGAGCGCGAAGAAGCCGCCCCGCCTTGCAGGACTGGGGCGCCGCAAGAAACTCGTCGTTGTCTGCCTGGCTATCGTCTGCGCCCTCATCGCCGTAGGGCTATACGCCTGGCAGTCGCAGCCCGTGCCCGAAGCGGGCGCCTCAGTCACGACGGCAGAAGGTAAATCGCGCCAAGAAATCCAGGATGAGCTCGACGCCATTGTCCGCGACAACATGATGACGATCTCGGTCGCGCCGGTCGCACAGTTGCAGGAAGGCGGCAAGCTGCGCGTCAACGTGCAAAACGTCCAAGACAACAAGTTTCCCCAGCGCTTCCGCGTGATTCAAAACGACGAGACCATCTATGAGTCCGGTGTGGTCGAAGCCGGCAAGACGGTTGAGACCTGCCCCGCCGGCGATATCCAAGAAGGCGAGGCTTATATCGAGATTCAGGCACTCGATGCCAAGACCTACGACACCCACGGCAATCCGACGCGCGTCAAAGTGCGGGTGGCCCAGGCAGAAGGCTAGCGGCCGACGCGCTCGCAGGGGCAGCACCCTGTCCCCATTCGTCCAACCATCACGGAAACAGTCCGTGACGAGCAGAAAGGATCGATTATGAACACACCCATGAACCTGAGCGGAGCCAGGGCACTCGCCGTGGGCGCAGGGCTTACGCTCGCACTTGCGATGGGCGCCGCGCCAACGGCGGCCATGGCAGAGGTGCGCGTTGGAACCACCGATGTGACGGTGAAGGCCGACATTAGCAATGTTTCGTTTAAGGCACCAACGGTCATCCCCTTTGCCGCCCAAGCCGACGGAAAGCTTGTAGGACCCTCCGACAAGACGATTACCATCGACAACCTCTCGGCATATGGCATCCACGTCACTAACATGAAGGTCACGGCCAAGAACGACTGGACAATCGTTGCAGATGCAAAGACGGGTTCGGCCCAGAACTCCATCGATTTTAAGGTTGGCCCCGATAAGGCAGAAAAGGATGCCAGCTCGGCGACTCAGACTACGGGCCTCGATCTTTCCAAAGACGCAAACTTCGACATGAAGTACGAGGGCATTGCCGACGGAACGGACAAAATCAAGCTCAATGTGAGTGGCCACGTCGCCCGCGTCACGCGTGACATCTACCACGCCGGCGGTACGGGAGATCAAGTGGCAAGCATCACCTGGACGGTCGAGCCCGGTGCGCACGCCACGTCCTAAGGCGATCGCACTGACCGCCATCGTCGGCATCTTGGCGTCGGCGCCTGCCATGGCCTTTGCTCAACAAGAGCAAGCGCAGGCGGCCACAGAAGTGACCGTCGACCTTTCGGGCCTTAATCGCGGCGGCCATCACGAGCCGCTCGCTCAGACGAGCGACACCCGGCAACTCATTGCGACAGGCGCCGCCACGGTGGGAGCAGGACTGACGTGCCTTGGCCTGCACATCAAACGCAACCAATAGCCAAGCACGACCGGAGTACGCGAATTAGATAGGAGAACCATGGCACCCAAAAACCTTTTGCCCGTCGCCGCGCTCTGCAGCGCACTGGTAAGCGGTACGCCTCTCGCCGCTTGGGCGACGCCCGCCACGGCAAACTCCTTACCGCAAGCTCTGAACCCCGTGGCGAATTCGTCGGGTATCGTCGCCTGCCAACGTTTTTCGCTCGCACGCGCCACGGTCCGAACCTCGGGATGCCTTCACCGCAATACGGTCGACTCGATAGTCGTGGATATCAAGCGACCGGACAAGGAGAACGGCCCCCAGACAGGTTATGCCATCTGCACATGGAAATCGGCTGCAGTCGACGCCGATGGCGACCCATGCGACCTAGAGCTGCGCATCGATATTGACTCGGTCGATGACTCGGCGAACGGGGCGAAGGTCGTCTTCGACAGCGCGGCCTATGAAGAAGAAGGAGGGGGTGTATGCCTGGGCTGCGTTCCCTCGAATGTCGATGGCGCGCAGCCCATCATCTCCTTTACGGCATCGCTGCGACTGACCAAGGCGGACACCGAAGCCATCGCAACGGGAGATGCGCCCTTGCTGTTCTACGCTGGCGACGCGGACGACCAAGAGGCTCAAAGCACCAGACAGAAAGGCTCGCTTAACCTCACGCGCGGATCAGAACCCGCCCCCATCAATATCGATGCCCAGGCGCAAGGCATGCAGCGCATTCTCGCCGATCCGGCGCTGCTCCAAATGACATGGCACGGAGTGGGGTCCGTCGGGATTGCTGCTCCCATATCGAGCGATAATGACAAATCCCCCAAAGACGAGGTCACAGACGCACCGCCACATGTTGACGATGCAGACGATGCATCGTCAGAAGACAACACTGCGGCCCCTCTCGAGAAGCCAGGCGACACCGCCACCGAACTAGGCGATCCCCAACCGAAAGACGGCCTGGAATTTGCCGCTCCCCCAGATGTCGACGAAGGCAACTGTTGCATGATGGTCGCGCTCGACCACACGGAAACCGTCGATGCCGCAAGCATTGAGCCAGTCGCTGCCAATGCGCCCCGCCGCAAAAATATCCTCATCGCATTCCCCAATACCGTCGAACTCGTCTTTTTGCCTTCGGGTGAAGTCGTCGCGCCCACAGCACTTACAGCAGTGGGAGCAAGGAGCGCATCGAACGATATCCAAGCCATCTCGGCACTTGATGCCACAACGACCGCCAAGTTACACCTTTATTCCGTTGCAGCAGACGGAACGCGAACCGAAGAATTCGATGGAACCAAGCTTTTGGTTCCGCGGCGCATCGGTATCCAAGAAGACTTCCCCTATCAAATGGAACTTGAAGGGTTCGATCGTGCACGAGATGCCGACATCATTGCCGCAGCCATCGAATCCCCGCAGCACCTCATGACGTTGCGCTTCGTCTTTAGCCCCATCCTGTCCTAAACCGCCAACCGCCGCTGGGCTCGGGTACTGAGCGCTCCCCTCCCCGTTCTGTTACGATTGCCGCGTTGGCATCAATTGCAGGAGGGTTCATGCCGGGTTTGGGAACGATCATCAACGTCGCGCTTTTAATCGCGGGCGGTCTGCTGGGCCTCATGGGTGGGCGCTTCATTACGCCCCGCATCCAAGACACGCTCATGAAGGCGTCGGGGTTGTGCGTTCTGTTTATCGGCCTGGGCGGCACCATGCAAAAGATGCTCGTTATCGATGGAGAGACGTTGGCAACCACCGGCACCACCATGCTTATCGTCTCATTTGCCCTTGGTTCGCTCATCGGCGAGGCCATCAACCTGGAGGCCGCCATCGAGAACCTCGGCGAATGGCTCAAGCGCAAAACCGGCAGCGAAGGCGACAACGAGTTCACCAACGCCTTTGTCTCGACATCGCTCACCGTGTGTATCGGCGCCATGGCCATCGTAGGATCGATTCAGGACGGTCTGCTCGGCGACTGGTCCACGCTTGCCCTGAAGGGCGCGCTGGACTGCATCATCGTCTGCACCATGACGGCCTCGCTTGGCCGCGGCTGCATCTTCTCGGCCCTGCCCGTTGCCGTATTCCAGGGCACGATCACGCTTTTTGCCGGCGCGCTCCCCCCCATCATGACCACCGCAGCCCTCAACAGCCTTTCACTTGTGGGCTCCATGCTCATCTTCTGTGTTGGCGTTAACCTTATTCGACCTCAGACCTTCCGCACGGCCAACATGCTCCCCTCCGTCGTCGTGGCGGTCATCTACGCCCTCCTGTTCTAAATCTATCTACGCAGTGGCATCTCGAACATCTGTTTGATGCTGTGCTATGATATGAGGTCACCGACACCATATAGGGAGAGGAGAGGGCGGTGGCCGACCAGGACGTCAAGATGCTCATCGAGCGCATTATGGCCGAGGCCCGGACCCATCAGTCCGCCCGCTTCTCAAACGAAATCTATGCTGACGAGCCGATTCTCAAAACCGGTCGCCAGATGCAAAACTTCCTCCCCGACCAGTACCGCAAGATGCGCGAGATATCACGCTGGCAAGAGGATCCCAAAGGCGGCGCGGGACGTTGGTTATCGGAGGCGGAGCTCTTTTACCGCCAAGGCCTGCTGATGGCCGACTTCGAGGACGATTGCCCCTACAACGGCACCTTTAAGTCGTACTTTCCCACCTACAATGCCATGAGCGATCGACAGTTGCGCGGGTACTTTACCTGGCGCGCCCAAGTGCGCCGCGGCAATATCGAGGAGACATCGACCTCGTTTGCTTTTCTTTATCTTTACGAATTGATCTGCGGCATTGGCGTCGACAATCCGCGTGACGGCTATGACAAGATCAAGGCATTTTGGGATGCCTATCGCGCCTTTGAACCCGGCATCGACCGGTTCGCATGCGTGTGGCTGCAGGACTACGCCGTGTTCCACGAGCTCGACCCCAAGCTGCTTCGCGACTCTAAAACCGTCGCATTCGACAACGCCCTTATCGAGCTGCGCCGCGCAGCGCGAGACCTTGTACCCGCGCCGGCACCGTCGGACCTGCCGCCTGCGCGTCGCAAGACCTCCGAGCCCACGCTTCCCCTTCCGCCCGATGAGGCGCATGAGGAGCGGCTCATGGCTGCCATCGACGCACTCTCGACGTACAACTTGAATAACTCACGGCTCGACCGTTCCCACCATCGTGACCTGCGCCACGTGGCATGCGCCGTGTATGTCCGTATGGCGCGCTACTATGACACGCACCGAAAGACCGGCATCGTAGCGAGCTTGTTTGGGGAGGAGACGGCCATGCCCTACACCATGTTTGCCTCGGCCGTGTTCTTTGCGCCCGAGCGCCACGAGGACTGCGAATATCGCCTAGACCCCATTCACATCTACCGCTGCCAAAATGGCTTTTGGGAATGTATGCGCATCCACGGCAGCAGGCAAAAGAGCAGCAAGCTCGGTGAGATGATGCGCGCTTGTGATCAGCGCCTGCGTTTGGCACTGGATCCCGGCCATCCCCTTAAGGAAGAGAAGGTCCCCAAATATCTGGCTAAGATTATCGATGACGAGATCACGGCATGGCTTTCATGGGATGCTGCACATCAGCCCGTCAAGATCGATATCGACCTGAGCCAGCTGGGGCACATTCGGAGCGCCGCCGCACAAACGCGCGAGGCGCTTTTGATCGACGAGGAGCGCGAGGACGGCACGTTTGCGGATGCCGAGGTGGCAGTAGCCGAACGACGGAAAGCCGAGCCCGTGGCCGACACAATCGCCGAACCAGTCGCGACGGCCATGCAGCAGGACGAGGCTAGCGAGCCGACCATCTCCACCGAGCAGTTTGACGTCGTAGCACCGCTCCTCGCATCAGCGCCCACGCCCGCCGCCGCTGCGTCCGCACTCGATCCCGCCGCAGACGCCTATCTTCGAGCACTCCTCGAGCAAAACGCAGCGCAGACGGCATCGGCGGTGGCACAGTCGGGCAAGAGTGAGGACATGCTCGTCGATAGCATCAACGAGGCGCTCTTTGACCTGGTGGGTGACACCGTAATTGAATTTGGCGCGGCAGGACCGCAAATTATCGAGGACTACGAAGCAGACGTGAGAGGATACCTAGACCATGAGTGATACCGAATCCGCAGCACCCCATGTGCCCAAGCGCGTCGCCGCCGTCATTCTCAACTCGCTCAAGGGCGGCGTGGTCCCGCGCATCGGCCTTCCCTATATCACCGTGGGGCGAGAGGTCGAGATCCGTGCTCTGCTCACCGACCTGAGCCTCATCGCCGATGGCGGCGCAAGCTTCCGTTTCCTCGTCGGTCGCTACGGCGCCGGCAAGAGCTTTTTGCTCCAGACCATCCGTACACACGCCATGGGCGAGGGATTCGTCGTCGCCGATGCTGACCTGTCACCCGAGCGCCGCCTACAGGGCGGCCAGGGCCAGGGCCTCGCTACCTATCGCGAGCTCATCCGCAACATATCGACCAAGACGCGCCCTGAGGGCGGTGCGCTCAACCTTATCCTGGATCGCTGGGTCGCCTCGTGTGCCGACGTCGATGAGTCTGCCGTCAATGCCCAGCTGGCCCCGCTCGAAGAGATGGTCCACGGCTTTGACTTTGTCCGCATGCTCCGCCGTTATCGCACGGCCGTATCCGAGGGCGATGAAGAGGCTATGAGCCGGGTGACCAAATGGATTCGCGGCGAATACCGCACCAAGAGTGAGGCGCGCGCCGAGCTAGGCTCCTCGACCATCATCAGCGACGATGACTGGTACGACTACGTCAAGCTCATCGCACGTTTTTTGGTCTGCAGCGGCTACAAGGGCATGCTGGTGCTCATCGACGAGCTCGTGAATCTGTACAAGATTCCCAACGCGATCACGCGCCAATATAACTACGAGAAGATCCTGACCATGTACAACGACACGCTCCAGGGCAAAGCGCAGTACCTGGGCGTGATCATGGGTGGCACGCCGACCTCTATCGAGGACCGCCGCCGCGGCGTCTTTTCCTACGAGGCCCTTCGGAGCCGTCTCGCCCAGGGCCGTTTTGCGCGCGATGATCTCAAAGATATGCTCGCGCCCATCATCCGCCTGCAGCCGCTCACCTACGAGGAGCTGCTGGTGCTCATCGAGAAGCTCATGCAGATCCATGCCGGCTACTTTGGCTGGACGCCCACGCTTACCGAGAACGACTTGGTGGACTTCCTCAAGATTGAGTTTGGCCGCGTGGGGGCCGACACGCATCTGACGCCCCGCGAGGTCATCCGCGACTTTATCGAGCTGCTCGATATCCTGTGTCAGAACCCCGATGCTAACGTGGCCGAGTTGCTGCAAAGCGTCGGCGGCGACGCGCTGGCGCCGGCAGCCGCGACAGACGACACCGGCACCACAGACGACCGCAACTTCGCCGAATTCACCATCTAACCTGCCAAAAAGGGACAGGTTTATTTTGGCAGGTTTTATCTGGGCAAACGCCGATGTTGCAAGATATCGAGCCGTCGCCCGTTGCGTTGATCGGCCCGTTGATGAGAGGAGGCCCCATGAACGCTTTTGACCGATATGCCCCGTTTATCCAGGATTTCATTTACTCCCACGATTGGGAGAGTCTGCGCTCCATCCAGGTTGCGGCGGCAGATGCCATCTTCAACACGCAAGACAATGTGCTCCTGACGGCATCCACGGCATCTGGCAAAACCGAGGCAGCCTTCTTTCCCATCCTGACCGAGTTTTGGGAGAACCCGCCCGCGAGCGTGGGCGCCCTTTACATTGGCCCCCTCAAGGCGCTCATCAACGACCAGTTCGTTCGCCTCAACGATCTGTGCGAAGAGGCCGACATCCCCGTCTGGCACTGGCACGGCGATGTCTCGCAGTCGCACAAGGCAAAGCTCATCAAAAAGCCGAGCGGTATCCTACAGATTACGCCCGAATCACTCGAGGCACTCCTGATCCACAAGCACATGGCAATCCCGCGTATGTTCTGCGACCTGCGCTATGTGGTCATCGACGAGGTCCATTCGCTCATGCGCGGTGACCGCGGCGGGCAGACGCTCTGCCTTATCGAGCGTCTATCGCGCATGGCGGGCGTGCGGCCCCGACGCATCGGCCTTTCCGCTACCATCGGCGACCCCGAGCGCACGGGCGCTTTTCTCTCACAGGGAACGGGACGCGACTGCGTTATCCCCCGTTTTGAGGAGCCGCGCCGCGTGTGGCGTATCTCCATGGAGCACTTCTACAACTCGGGTCCCCAGGCTCA
The DNA here is from genome assembly GCA_902470345.1 of uncultured Collinsella sp. Classification (GTDB taxonomy): domain Bacteria; phylum Actinomycetota; class Coriobacteriia; order Coriobacteriales; family Coriobacteriaceae; genus Collinsella. Next base: position 27,309 of record CABRGB010000008.1, on the reverse strand, counting down.
GCAGCGAGGATTCACGAGCACAGGTCCGCAGGAAGCTGAGGTGCTCGCATGCGAGCGCATTGAGGCGGCACCAACCGCGGCACTGCCCGTCAGCACCCAAGACATGCGCCATAGTGGGCAACTCACACAGGAGGAACGCCGCCAACGCCGTGATCAGGCACGGGGCAAGGCTGCCCCCAAGGACCGTCGCACTTCCTCAGCCCCCGAGGGCGAAGTCGACATCCCGCAGGCAACCGAACAGGCACTGCTCAACCCCACCGACACCGCACCCGATAACGCCGACCCCGGCATGGGCTACATCTTTGAACATACCCGCGGCCGCAAGTGCCTGGTCTTTGCCAACTCGCGCGAGGAGGCAGAGGCCGTGTGCTCCATGTTGCGCAGCTACTGTGAAAGCCGGCACGAGCCCGACCGTTTCCTCATCCATCACGGTAATCTTTCGGCATCGTTGCGCGAGACGGCAGAAGAGCTTATGCGCGACGAGGAACAGGCACAGACGACCGTCACCACCTCTACGCTGGAACTCGGCATCGATATCGGTCGCCTGGAGCGCGCGTTCCAGATCGATGCGCCGTTTACCGTCAGCTCCTTTTTGCAGCGAATGGGCCGCACGGGGCGCCGCGATCTTCCGCCCGAGATGTGGTTTGTCATGCGCGAGGAGGAACCCGAGCCGCGCACGATGATGCCCGAGACCATTCCGTGGAAGCTCCTGCAGGGCATCGCGCTCGTACAACTCTATCGCGAGGAAAAATGGGTCGAGCCGCCCGAGCTCGATCGGCTCCCCTACAGCCTGCTCTATCACCAGACCATGTCGACGCTCGCCAGCACCGGCGAGCTCACACCGGCCGAGCTTGCTCAGCGTGTGCTCACGCTCAGCTATTTCCACCGCGTCTCGACCGACGACTATCGCGAACTGCTGCGCCACCTCATCAAGATCGACCACATCCAGGTCACCGAGGGCGGTGGGCTCATCGTGGGCCTCGCGGGCGAGCGCATCACCAACAACTTTAAGTTCTACGCCGTGTTCCAGGAGAACGAGGAGTTTACCGTTCGTAGCGAATCGGCCGAACTGGGCACGATTGTCAACCCGCCACCACCTGGCGAGCGCATCGCCATCGCGGGCCATTGCTGGATCGTCGAGGAAGTGGACTGGAAGCGTCATACCGTCTTTGCCACGCAGGTCAAGGGCCGTGTGCCGGCCTACTTTGGCGACTGCCCCGGTGACATCAACACACATGTACTCGAGCGTATGCGCAAGGCGCTCAACGAGCACACAGCATATCCGTACCTTATGGGTAACGCACGGGCCCGCTTGGCGCAGGCTCGTCATACGGCCGAGATTTCGGGCGCGGGAACCAAGCCGCTCATCAACCTGGGCGGCGACACCTGGGTGCTCTTCCCCTGGTTGGGCAGCTACGCCTTTCTGGCGCTCGAACGTATGCTCAAGATTAAATGTGCCGCGGAGCTTGGCCTTCGCGGACTCGACCCATCACGCCCGTACTTTATGCAGTTTAAGATGAAGGCCGACGAGGAGACGTTCTTTGAGGTGCTCGCCGCCGAGGCCGAGAAGGACTTCGATCCCATCGAGCTCGTCTATCCCGGCGAGGTGCCTTACTTTGATCGTTACGATGAGTTCGTTCCCGAAGAGCTCGTGCGCAAGGGCTTTGCCGAAGGCGTGCTCGACATCGAGGGCATGAAGCAGCGTGTCCGCAGCTGGCACGACCACGCCTAAGACCAGTCTTTTTGGGACGGGGCTATTTTAGCTACCCTTGCAGGTAAAGCGAAAGGTTTGGCCGATTAGTGGCATGGATAGCTAAAATAGCCCCGTCCCAAATTGACTGCTCCCGATGTGGAGCGAGCCGGCATCCGAAAGCAGCTAAAAAGCCCCGTCCCAGAAAGACTGGTCGCAGAAAGACGCGCTAGTCGTGAAGGGCAGCGCCAAGGAAGTCGGCGTCAAAAGGCACGGCTTCGGCAAAGACGTAGTCGCCGTCGCTGGCGATGAGCAGGTAGTTTTCCTCGCCGCCGAACTCCGCATCGCCACATGGGACCACCCAGGCGTGGGCGAATACCTCGAGTGCCGTGGCAGCGCAGTCGCGCAGGAACGTCACGTCGCTCCCCTCGTTCGCGCTCACGATATTGGCAACGTAGATACCCCCGGGGTTCAGGCTGCCTCGCACCAAACGCAACGCTTCAACCGTCGCCAGCTCGCGTACGGGCTCGGCACCGCCAAAGCAATCGCTCACGACCACATCGTAGCGACGATGGCCCACGCTCGTCACACCCAGATACGAGCGAGCCTCAGCGGTTATCACCCGCAGGCGATCGCCCACCGCGTGCTCCAGCTCGTCCAGGTAGAACCAGCGACGTGCCAGGCGCGTAATCTCTCCGTCATACTCGATGACGTCCATGCGCAAGCCCTCGTGCGACATCAGCGCAAATTTGGGATAGGCAAACCCGCCGCCGCCCAGCATGAGCATACGGTCGATACCATGCCCGTAAGCATCACGCATTGCGTCCTCGGCCTCAAACACATCGTCAAATGCACGATAGTACGCAAAGACCGGCTCCGCCCAACGATCGCCGACATAGCTCGCGCTTTGGTAGACGCCGCCTTGCACCAACACGCGAATCTCATCGCCGCCCTCATCGTGCACGCGCTTCACACGCGCCAACCCATTGCGGGTCCTCGCAACCTGCAGACAGGCAGCACGAACAGCGACGGCGGCCGCACCAAGCGCCGCGGCTCCCAGAGCAACGCCGGCAACGACGCCAGCAGAAACACTTGGCTTGTTCATCTAGAGCTCCTTTTGCAGATAGAGTCCGTGGTCATAAAAACCCAAATGGCGATAGTACTCGCGCGTACCGATCGCGCTAATCACGTTGATACGCGCATAACCCGCATCCCGGGCAATCTCGCATGCGTGCTCCACCAGCGACCGCCCCAGCCCATGATGCTGAGCCGCCTGGCCCTGATCGCCCACACGTGCCGCCATGCCATACACGTGCACCTCGCGAATCATCGCCTCGTCCGGCGTCGTCGGCAACTCGTCTGCGTGCGCGGTAACAAACGCACGATCGGGCAACGACAGGCGCAAAAAGCCGGCGATCTTGCCTTCGAGCGTCACCCACTGCAAAAAGCGCTCGCGCGTCACCGGCGTCTCGTACGCCACTTCCTCGTCAAGGGTCAACTCGTCCAGGTCGGCACCCGCCGTGCTGATCTCGCGATAGCGAATCTCACGCACCGTCGCACCATCACCCCGAGCAGCCAGGCGGTTCTCAACGAGCTGGCGCAGGTTGGGCTTCTTGTTGCCCACCATAATGTCGTCGGAGCTAAAGTCACGAATCATACGGCTGATGCGACAGAACGCCGGCGTCACCACGATGTCGTCGGCCAGCACATCGAGCAGCTCTTCCTCGGTATAGGGGCGCCACTCGCCGCGCTCAAAGCGGCCCACCAGACGCGAGCCCTCGATGAGCGCGCACGGGTAGACCTTGACCTCGTCGGGCATAAAAGCGCCCTCGGTCATAAAGCGCTCGTAGTCGCGCTTGTCCCCCTCGGGCGTAGCGCCCAACAAGTTGAGCATAAAGTGCGCGTGGATCTTAAAGCCAAACAGGCGCGCAAGCGAAAACGCCCGCTCGATCTGAGCCACCGAAATGCGACGCTCGTTGATATCGAGCAAATGTTGGTCGAGACTCTGAATACCCATCTGGATCTTGGTGCAGCCCAGGCGGCGGATGAGCGTGAGGGCCTGCGGCGTTACGGCATCGGGGCGCGTCTCGATAACGAGCCCCACCACGCGATGCTTCGCCGTCTCGTTGATGCGCTGCTGACGCTCAAGCTCCTCCATCGTTGCCGTCTGCCACTCGGCAACCTCGCCCCACGGCGTACCAGGGCCGTACAGACGACGCACCGCGCGGTTATAGCCGCCCACGGCGGCATCCACACGCTCCTGCTCGTCGGCAACGCCGGCAGCAAGCTCAGCCTCGTCTATCGCAATGCCGGCAGCCCGATAGCGCTCGCGGCGCTCTGTTACCACCGGCGGCAGGGCATCGGCGGGAGCGTCATCGAGCAGGCGCCCCGCCTCGGCACGACTGATGCCCGGACGCGCCAACATGGGGTTTGCCGCCACGCCGGCGACGGCATCGTCATTGAGCGCACGGAAAAGTTCCGACATAAACCATGTCTGGTACCCTTGCGGATAGTCGCTCCAGGTGCCACCGAGCACGATGAGCTCTATCTTGTCGGTCGCATGCCCCATCTGCGAAAGCGCGGTCAGACGAGCGCTCACCTGCAGATACGGGTCAAAGCAATTTTGCTCTGCACGGGCGCACGCCGGCTCGGCGTGCAGATAGCTTTTGGGCATGCGCAGATCGTTGGGGCAAAACAGGCAATCGCCCGAGCACGGCCAGGGCTTGGTGATGACGGTAATGGTCGCCACGCCCGAAGCCGTGCGACGAGGCTTCATGCGCAGGACCTGCAGCAGTTGACGCTCCAATTCGGCATCGACATTCCACCCAGCCCAACGAGCCGGCTCCTCACGTTTTACCCGCTGGTAGAACGGCAGCAGACGGCGCTTGGCCAAATCGCGTTTGTCGGCGCCCTCACGGCGCGCCTCGGCATGTATCAGTTTGACGAGCGCTTTGTCGTCTACGGTCTCGCCGCGACGCAGGGCCTCGAGTATGTTCAAGATAATCTGTTCCATGTCCCCATTGTAAAGGTAAAGGCGCCGGAGCCGACCTCGGCTTCGGCGCCTTCATCAAACAGCGCAGCTATGGTTTATAAGTCTTCGATAACCGCCCGTCACTCTGAATCAAATGACATGTCACCCGAACCAACCTCAAAACGATACGTGGCGGACTTATCGCCATTATCGAATTCAAGATTCAAAATGGTCTCGCCGTCGTAGTCAAGCGGGAGGAAATCGCTCTCAAAGTCGCCGCTGCCCAAGGTGAGGCTCGCCTTAAAGCCCGTAGAGTTCGGAACCGTCATCTCCACATCGCCCGAGCCCACACTCACGTCCATCGACTTCGCGGGGGCCTGGTAGAGCTCGAACGTCACATCGCCCGAACCGACCTCAGCGCTGAGCGCATCAGTCACGCTGCCCGTAAACTCTACATCTCCCGCACCCAGGAAAAGGTCGAAACCATCACAGATGACACCGGCAATCTGCAGATCACCCGAGCCCACGTGCGCGTTGACTCCCTTCAGATGTTCGGCAACACGGCGCGGCAGTTCAACCGTAACCGAGCGGTCAATTGCCTTACCGTCATCACTTCCAAACTGAGAAACCTTGAGCGTCGAGTCCTCGACGGATGCGATGTTCTGCGTCGCGGCCTTGGAGGCATCCATACCATTGGCAACGCGTCCCCGCTCGATAACGCGAGCCTTGTTGCCATCAACAACCTTGACGTCCACCGTAGCCGCATCGATATCGAAATCGAGGTAGCGAAACTCATCAGCATCAAAGGTCGTACACGAAAGCTGCTGAGGCCGAGCGGAATAGTTACCGCTATCGTTCATAAAATCGTCGTCATCAACCACATCGTCCATACCGGACAAGCCGGGTATAACATCGTCGAGATCCCACGGGCCATCAAAATGAATCAAAGTCCGCGAAACGCCAAAAACAAGCCCGATGATGAGCACAAACGCTCCGATGCCAACGCCCAAGCGTACCTTGGATTCATGCGAAAGCTTCATCATTCATCACCCTCTTTGGCGATCGGCTCAGCGGTGGTCGCGGTAGCCACGTCAGTATCAACTGAAGCGGAAGTATTCTGAGCCCTAGCCGCCACCGGCGCCGGACCAACCTGAATATCTCCACGCGCCCAATCACCATCGAGCGCACGCGCCACCCAGTGATAGATGGGAATCGTGAAGAAGATCAGCGCGGCAAAGGGGCCGGCACCAAACAGGAACATCAGCAAAAAGAACAGCAGCCAACACACGGCCCAATACGGGAACGACTGGAACGGGCCCTTCACCGGAGTCGAGCCAACTGCGCCGCCACTCGTCGCCTGCGCCGTCGCGGCATTGGCGGCCTGCGCACTCCAACTTGCCGCTTGCGCCGCCTTGGCGGCGGCGTCACTCGCCTGTGTTGCCGCCTCGGTAGCTCGTGCCGCCGCCTCATGGGTGCGTGCGCGCTCTGCTGCCTCGGCCTCGCGCTGGCGGGCGCGGTCCTCGTTCTCAAACTCGATATCGTCCTCAATCTCATCGCTCGGATTGAGCAGCTCGTCCAGGCTCACACCGTAGAGCTTGGCGAGCGAGATCAGGTTCTCGGTATCGGGCGAGCTCTCTGCACGCTCCCATTTACTGACCGCCTGGCGCGACAGCCCCAGCTTTCGCGCCAGCCCTTCTTGGCTAAAACCCTTGCTGCGACGAAGGTCGGCGAGCCGCTGCGCAGTTTCTACATTCATGGTTCCTCCTATGTGATGCCAGCCGTGCCGCCGGACCGTTTTTGTTCTAAAGGCGCCTTGCACAGTTAAAAATGTATCCGCCACCGCCAAAAGCATGCCACCTATTCTAGTGAGATTTTTGACAACCGGCGGTTGCGAGTGCATATGAGCTGCGGAAATGTGTCCAAACAAAGCAATGACCCGTAGCTTGGTTGTCCCCGTTGCTGCGTTAACGGTAGTATGGTCGTACTGTTTATTCCGCACCGCCAACGGAGGGAGTTCCGCGCCGTGAACCGCGATTTCGCCTCATCGCTCATCCAGCTCAACAACACGTTCTATCGCGAGCACTCCGCCTCCTTTTCCGATACGCGCCAGGCCCCGTGGCCCGGCTGGGTGCGCACCATGGACATCGCGCTCGGGCAGCTCGACGTCGCCACGATCGAGCATCCCGTCCGCGTCTTCGATCTTGCCTGCGGCAACATGCGATTCGAAAACTTTGCCGCCGGCGGCGCACTTGCCGCCAAGGGCGTCGATGGCGCAAACCCCTCGGCAGACGCCAGCTGCCCGTTTGAGTTCTATGGCGTCGACTCGTGCCAAGACCTGGCCATCGATGCACGCGGTCACGCCCTGCGCATTCCCAACCTGCACTTCCAGGAACTCGACGTGCTCGACGCCCTTATGAAGCTCAACCCCGCCGAGACGCCCGACGTGCTTTTCGACGCCCCGCTCGCCGACATCTCGGTCTGCTTTGGCTTTATGCACCATGTGCCGTCGTGCGAGTACCGTGTACGCGTGCTCGACGCCCTGGTGCGGCAGACGCGCCCGGGCGGCATCATCGCCATCAGCTTTTGGGAGTTTATGAACGACGAGCGCATGGCGCGCAAGGCTGTTCGCGCCGAAGCCCGCGCCGAGCTCACCCCGCCGTTTGAGGGTTACGATTCCGCCCAGTTTGAAGCCGGCGACCACCTCATTGGCTGGCAAAACGACCGCCACGCCTACCGCTATTGCCATCACTTTGACGATCAGCAGATCACCGACCTGGTGCGCGGCGTCCGTACGTTCTACAAGAGCGGCGAGGTCCCCGTGCGTGAGCTTGAGCGCTTCCATGCCGACGGTCGTAGCGGCGAGCTCAACCGCTATGTGATTCTCAAGCGCCTGTAGGCATCGACGACTCGCCGCCGAGCCGCACCGCATCTTCCGGGCAAACTATGCCCGCCCTTTTTCAATCCATTGACGGAACGTGCAGCTATGCGTTCCATACTTATGACCAAGGAGCCTCATGGGAGCCGTCCACGTTCGCACGCCTAAGAACTTTGTGCTCGAGGAGCGCCTGGAGCGCTACGCCGATGCGATTGAGACGAACCCCGAGGCCTATGCCGGAGATTGGCGCGAGGCCTGTGCGCCCGCAGGCGGCAAGCCCTTCGAACACCTTCACCTGGATCTTGGCTGTGGCAAGGGAACGTACCTTGTAGAGCGCGCGGCCCACGAGCCAAACACGCTCTTTATCGGTATGGACCAGGAGCCCATCTGCATCGCCTATGCCGCACAGAAAATCTGCGAGCAGGAGCTGTCCAACGCACTCGTCCTGCCCCGAGGCGCCAAATCGCTGCCGCAGCTGTTTGCCGCAGGCGAGCTCGATGCCATCACCATTAACTTTCCCACGCCACAGCCCAAGGCCAAGTACGCCAAAAAACGACTCGTCCATGTCGACCATCTGATGCTCTACCGCCCGCTCTTTTCAGCCGGCGCTACCGTCACGCTGCGCACCGACAGCAAGCCGTTGCGCGATTACGCCCTGGGACAGTTTGCCGCGGCAGGCTACGACACGCTTTGGGTAAGTGACGACGTCCGCCGCGACCATCCCGAGCATCCCGAGACCGAATATGAATGCCGCACGCGCGAGATGGGTGCCGTCGTCTATGGCATTTGCGCCACACCCGACGCGCGGCCTAGCGATGAACAGCTCGCGGCGGGCCGCGCGCAGGAGCAAAGCCTTGCCTGCTACCTGCCCGAAAACCTCGATGCGCTCACCTATGTACCTCTGGGCATGGAAGAGGCCGTCGAGAACTTTAGAAACCGCGCCCGCAAAGGCAAGAAGCGCCTGCCGCAAGAGTCCTAGGGGCTTCTGATGGTCGCGACGTCGGCAAACAAGCGCGAATAGGCACCGGCGAACGACCCTCAAGCCTAAGTGAGTAGACTTTTTTGCAATAGCCAAGCACAACCCGCGTAGCGAAAAATAAAACCGCAGGTAGAGCCCTTGTGCAAAAGCCATGTGCTCGCGACATCGCAAAAAGTCTACTCACTTAGTTGGCAACCGCACCAAACGGCCGGGCAGAACGCCCATTTCCTGCATTTTCTCGCGCGCTGGCACCCCGCGCCGCTGCTACGCCATAATAGTTGGCGGACAAACGGCGAGAGAAAGCAACCACATGGCACAGACCACGACAGATACTTCCGCCAGCACCGTTTCTGGCGCCGGCGCCGCCAGCTCGTTCTCGGGCGGCACGGGAACCGAAGCCGAATTCGGCTCGCTCGGCGCGCTCTCCCCCACCTGGTGGGAGCCCGAGGATGGTAGCGAGCCCGAACCATGGCTCACGCCCGATCAGGCCTTCGAACGCTTCTTTGAATGGACAAGCGACCGCGGTATTGAGCTGTGGGACCACCAGGAAGAGGCCCTCATGGATCTAGCCGCCGGTGACCATGTCATTTTGGGAACGCCGACCGGATCGGGCAAGTCGCTTGTCGCGCTAGGCATGCTCTTTATGGGCATGGCACAGGGCAAGCGCTGTTATTACACGGCCCCCATCAAGGCTCTGGTCAGCGAAAAGTTTTTCGACCTTGTGCAGGTGCTCGGCCGCGATAACGTCGGCATGATCACCGGCGACACGCATATCAACACCAAGGCGCCCGTCATCTGCTGCACGGCAGAAATCCTTGCCAACGATGCACTGCGCGAGGGCGAGGGCGCCGACGTGGGCTGCGTCGCCATGGACGAGTTCCACTATTTTGCCGACCCCGACCGCGGCTGGGCCTGGCAGGTGCCACTGCTCACCCTGCCTCACACGCAATTCATGCTCATGAGCGCCACGCTCGGCGATGTCACTGCCATCGCCGCCTCACTCGAGGAACACACCGGCGCTACCTGCGACTTGGTCGTCGATGCCCCACGCCCCGTGCCGCTGAGCTACGACTACGTGACGACCTCCCTCGAGGGCACCGTCGAGCTCGCGATGCGCGGCGGAGAGGCCCCGCTCTATATCGTGCACTTTAGCCAGGATGCCGCCCTTGCGACGGCACAGTCGCTCGCCAACTTTGGCATTGCCAGCAAGGAGCAGCGCGAGGCCATCAAGGAGGCGGCCAAGGGCACGAGCTTCTCGACGGCCTTCGGCAAGATCCTCAAGCGTTTGCTTGGCTGCGGCGTCGGCGTGCACCACGCCGGTATGCTGCCGCGCTATCGCCTACTGGTCGAACGCCTGGCGCAGCAGGGCCTACTGCCCGTCATTTGCGGCACCGACACACTCGGCGTCGGTATCAACGTGCCCATCCACACCGTGGTTCTCACTGCGCTCACCAAGTTCGACGGCTACAAGATGCGTCGCCTGCGCGCCCGCGAGTTCCATCAGATAGCCGGCCGCGCCGGCCGCTCGGGCTTCGATACCGAGGGCATGGTCATCGCCGAGGCCCCGGAGCACGAGATCGAGAACGCCAAGCTCATGGCCAAGGCGGGCGACGACCCCAAAAAACTCCGTAAGATTAAAAAGAAAAAGGCCCCCGAGGGTTTTGTCACCTGGAACAAGCAGACCTTTGAGCGTCTGATTGAGACGCAGCCCGAGACGCTCAAGCCGCGCCTGCGCATCACGCACTCCATGGTGATTAGCGTGGTCGAGCAGGGCGGCGATGCCCGAGCCCGCGTACACGACCTCATCGAGACGAGCCTGCAGACTTCCGAGGAAAAGGCTAAGCTCGAGGTTCGCGCCGACGAAATCTTCGCCACGCTCATCGATTCCGGCGTCGTCGTTCGCACCGAGGTGCCGCCCGCGCCTGACGCCCCGACTGACGCCGCACCAGACATCGACTATGCGCTGACGGTCGATCTGCCCGAGGACTTCGCACTCGATCAGCCGCTCTCGCCGTTCTTGCTTGCCGCGTTGGAGCTGCTCGACCCCGAGAACGAGGCCTATACCATGGATCTGATCTCGATGGTCGAGGCAACGCTCGAGGATCCCAAGCAGGTGCTGCGCGCACAGGAGCGCGCCGCGCGCGACCGCGCGATGGCCGAAATGAAGGCTGACGGCATCGAGTATGAGGAGCGCTTGGAGCGCATTCAGGACGTCACGTACGAAAAGCCGCTCGAGGATTTGCTCGATGCCGCTTTTGACAAGTACTGCCAGGAAGTACCGTGGGCAAACGACTACCAGCTCTCTCCCAAGAGCGTCCTGCGCGACATGCTGGAGAGCGCGAGCGGCTTTAAGGGCTATATCCAAAAGCTCGGCATCGCCCGCTCCGAAGGCATTTTGCTGCGCTACCTGGCAGAGGCCTACCGTTCTCTCGACCGCACCGTACCCATCGAGAAGCGCGACGAGCGCCTGCGCGACATTATCTCGTGGCTGGGCTTTGTGGTGCGCTCGGTGGACTCGAGCCTGGTGGACGAGTGGGAGAACGCCGGCAACCCGGCAGCCCTCGATGCCGCGCCGCCACAAGGCATCAACGAGGTCGTGGCGGACCGCCGAGGCTGCACGCTGTTGGTTCGCAACGCACTCTTCCGCCGCGTGACCCTTGCCGCCCGCGAGCACGTTCGCGACCTGGGCGAGCTCGACGACGACTGGGGCATGAGCGAGATCCGCTGGCAAAAGGCGCTCGACGCCTACCATGAGCAGCACGAGGAGATCCTCACCGACGGAGATGCCCGCAGCGCCGCGATGTTTTCCATCGACGAATCCGATGAGAAGACCGCACACGTGTGGCACGTGCACCAGATCTTTGCCGACGAGGATGGCGACCACGACTTTGGCATCATGGGCGATGTCGATCTGGACGCCACGCAAGACGGCGGCGAGGTCATCTTCAAAAACTACCGCGTCGGCTTTATCGAGGACCTGCTCGAGGGCTAGCCGAACATACTGGAACAAAACGAAGCGGGGCCGTTCGCAATATTGCCAACGGCCCCGCTTTTGCACTATACGCTATGCCTTACTCGGCATCCTCGACCTCATACGAATCCGCCTCGGCGAGCTCATCGTTTGTCTCTGGCGCAGCCCCGCGCGCCTCGTCAAACGCCGCCTTCATGGTCTTGTTGCCCCACGTGAGCTTGCGAATGGTAAGATCGTCGGCCTTCTTGTTGGCTAGGCGCAGGTTGTTCTCGGAGGACAGCAATGCCTCCTTGGTTTTCTGCAGATGGCTAATCGTCTTGTCGATCTCATCGATTGCCGTTTGGAACTTGCGACTCGCAATCTCGTAGTTGCGGCCGAAATCATTCTTGAACTTTTCCATCTTGGCTTCGAAGTTCGTAACGTCGATGTTCTGCTGCTTGTATTCCGCCAGCTCCTGCTTATAGCGCAGCGAACCCATGGCGGCATTGCGAAGAAGCGTAATCATGGGAATGAAGAACTGCGGACGGATCACGTACATCTTCTCGTAGCGATAGCTCACGTCGACTATCCCTGCATTATAGAGCTCGCTCTCAGGCTCGAGCAGCGTGCAGAGCACCGCGTACTCACAGCCCTTTTGGCGACGATCGTGATCGAGTTTCTTAAAGAAGTCCTCGTTTTTATGTTTGGTCGCGGTCTCATCGTTCTCGTTTTTCATCTCGAACATAATCGAAATGACCTCGTTGCCGCTCGCGTCGCACTCGCGGAAGATAAAGTCGCCCTTGGTGCCCTCGGACGCATCGTTATCCTTCTCGAAGTACGCGTTAGGAAATGCCGTCATGCGCAGACGGTTAAACTCGGTCTCGCAGTGCTGCTCGAGCGACTCGCCCACCATCTTGGTGGACAGGCGGACCTTCATGTCCTTAAGGCGCTCAATCTCTTCATCCTTGTAGCGAATCAGGTCATCGCTCGCGCGCTTGGCCTGCGCAAGCTCGAGCTCGTGTGCCGCCTTGGCTTGCTCCTCGCGAGAATCGCGCACCGCCAGCTCGCTCGTCAGTTTTGCACGTGCCTCATCGCGCTCTCGCTCCGCGGCGGCGACCGCCTCCGAAAGGTTCATTTTTGCCATCAGTTCCTGCTCGCGCAGTTGGGCGCGCAGGCCCTCGGCCTCTTGCTCAGACTGTGCCTTTGCGGCGGAAAGCTTCTCCTGTACCGTTGCGCGGTAGTCAGCAAGCGCGCGCTCGGCCTCGCTGCGAGCGGCATCAAGCTCACGCTGCGACTCGGCCGCGGCGGCGGCAAGCGCCATCTCCTGGGCCTTGTCCGCTGCGGAGAGCTTTGCCCGCAATTCGACAATCTGCGCATCGCGCGTGGCTAAATCATTTTGAACGGCATTGCGCACCGAAGCCTCGGCAAGCTTGGCTTCGTCATCCTTGCGTCCCAGCTGTGCACGCAAATTGTCGATCTCGCGCTGAAGCTCGGCATTCTCCTTTTGAGCGTCGGCGCGGGCCTCAACCGCCGCGCGCTGGCTTGCACTCTCGCGCTCTGTGGCGGCGCCCTCGAGCTTGGCGCGCAGCTCGGCAAGTTCAGCATCGCGCTTGGCAACCTCTTGTGCCAACTTCTGAGCCGCAGCGTTCTTCTGCTCGACAAGCTGAGCATTGCGCTGAGACTCTGCCTTTTGCAAGGCAGCCGTCGAACGCGAGCGCTCAAGCTCAAGCGCCTGCTCGCCCTCGCGCTGGACTGCCTTCACACGCTCATCCAGGTCGCGCGAAAACTCGGCATTGCGCACTTGCTTGACGATATCCGCATAGCCAGACGCGTCGACCTTAAAAACTTCGCCACAATGCGGGCACTTGATCTCGTTCATAGCAGCTCCTCGATGGACGCAAATTTCAACCGCCTACACTCTACCGCGCCGCACGGACAAAAAGGGCGCCGCCGCCATAATGGCAACGGCGCCAGAACCACCACAAAGGTGCCTGTTCCCCTTGTGTTGGCTTGAGTCCTTACAGGTCGCGATAGTCGATCAAGCGAAGATCGTGTTGAGACTCGAGCCAAGCGCGCAGCTCAGGATCGATCAGCGCATCGACCTCCTTGGTACGATCAGTCGTAAGCGAGCTGCTCTCGAGGATAAAGCGATCGAGATAGCCCGGGTGACACACAAAGACGATCGTCTCGCCGTCGGACATCTCGCGAACCGTCTGCATGATTGCTTCTTTAGGCTCGTAGCCCGGTTCCATCGAGCGCATCACCATGCGCAGGTCGGTATCTCCGCAATGCACCACCGCCGTGGGGTCGAAGCTCGCCTTTTGCTCCTTAAGGCCCAGCTCCTGGGCAACCGCCGAGATCGCTCGGTTAAGGTTTTTGCTCATGACGGCATGGGCCTCGAAGTAATCGGGCTCGCGGCCCACAATCTTGACAAAGCGGTCGTGCTGCGCACGGATCTCGATGCAGGCCTCGTCGAAGTCTATCAGCTCCTCGCCGCGCTTAAAATGCTCGCGAAAGGTACGGCTGCTATGGAACTCACCGCTCTCGTTGAGCATGCTCGGGATGAGCGCCGGGTCGGCGCACGGCTTGCCCAGGCACACGTTGGTATGCTGGCCCACCGCAATATCGACATCTGCGACGAGCGACCACCCACGCTCGGCCTCGGGCATATTAGGCATGAGGCCCGCCGAGCGCACCAAGCCCTCGTTGACGCTTCGGGCAATCCCCAGGTCAACGGCATACGAATACCCGACATCATCGGCGCGAATAAGCAGTTGCTTCATAACGACTCCAATCTATGGAAAGGGGCACTTGGAGCATAGCCAAGTGCCCCGATATTTTTCCTAGCCAAACAGTCACTTTAAGCCTTAGCGGCAGCAGCATCTTCCTCGAGCTGCTCCTTGGTAAAGCCAAAGAGGTAGGCGATGGCGGCGGCGGCAACAAATGCGACGCCGCACGCAACGCATCCCCAGACGAGATTAGCGGTTCCGCCGGCAACAAAACCGGTGACGCACAGAATATTGGACGCGCCCAGAACATACAGCGTCACATTAGTAAGAGCTGCGATCAGGCCACCGAGAGCACCGCCGGCAACCATGGCACCCAAACAGCGGGTGTACTTAAAGCCGCAGCCATACAGTGCGGGCTCCGTCACGCCACCGACAATGCCGGAGAGCGAGAAACCAAGCATGGCGCCCTTTTCATCGGTCTCCTTAAGGCGCAGGAAGGCACCGAAGGCCATGCCCCACGTAGCGAACTGAGCGATACCGGCCGCAACCATAACGCAGGAGTCAGATCCCATCGTGAGCACCTGCACAATACCAAGGGTAAGCAGGACCTGGTGCATACCGGTCATAACCAGGAATTCCCAAAGCGCGGCAATGGCGACGAGGGAGAGGATCGTGACGATGCCGCCGGCGTTGCCAAGGCCGAACATGAAGTTGCCAACCACGCTACCCAGGATAGAGCCGATCGGAGCCAGAGCGCACAGCGACACGGGAACCATGACGGCCAGGGTGCACACGGGCACAAACACCGTAGAGAGCATGTCAGGAATGATCTTCTTCATGAACTTCTCGACGACCATGAGTACCGGCATGGACAGAACCATGGGGAGCACGGTGGAGGAATAGTTGTTCAGCTGGGCCGGCAGCACGCCGTAGACCATGGTGGTCGTTACGCCCGAATCCGCTGCAGCGTTGACCATCGTCATGAGCTCGGGGGCAATGAGCACACCGCCGAGCATCATGCCGAGCGGCTGGCTGCAGCCAAGCTGCTTCGCAGCAGCCCAACCCAAATAAACGGGAAGGAAGTAATAACCGGCGTTGTAAATCCAGTTGTAGAAGAAGTTGTAGATGTCGGAATCGGCAGACCAAATGCCGAGCATGCCGTCACCGCAAACCACGGCGATAGTACGGAACATGGCAGCACCCATGATAATGGGGATCGTCATGACCATGGTCTTGGACAGGTAGTTGAGGGTCTTACTGCCCGCGGTCTTGAGCGTCAGCGGCTCCTTGGCGCCGCCATCGAGGCTCTCGTCAATGGAGCCTTCGCCCTTGACGCCCAACGCAATGGCGGCGTCATAGACCTTCGGCACGTTCTGACCGATGATGACCTGATATTGGCCGCCAGACCACTGGGCACCCAGTACGCCCTTGATCTTCTTAACTTCATCGTCATTGGGGATGGACTGATCCTTAAGGTTCAGACGCAGGCGGGTCATGCAGTGCGTCGCGTTCGTTACATTGGAGGCGCCGCCGATGGCAGCAAGCACGTCCTCGGCAATCTTCTTGTTATCGACAGCCATGTCGAATCCCTTCTCTTCCAACTAAAAGCCCGTGGGGTTTCACAGCGCCAAGACGCACGATTCTGCTCGCGCCTGCGCAGCACGCGATGCCCGTTGGCAAGAGATTTGATTACATGTGATTCCCGGGTGGATCGACATGAAAAAAGCCCCGCGCACAACCGACAGAGACCCAATGGGGGCCTCGACAGAATCGGTAGTGCCTCTCGGAGCTGCGCCGTGAGTAACACCCAAAACACGGCGAGTATATGCGGCAGATGCGTTCTCCGTGACCCAGATTGCCGACGAACGGTAGCAAACAGTCCGCGAACGGTCACTACGACGGAAATAAAACGCCAGAGACCCTATTTATTCAAGCTTGCGGGAGCCACACGATTCACATGCATGATCAGATAGACGAGCTCTTCTTGGGCCAATGGCTCGCCAAAGGCCTCTTGAATCAGAGCGTCGATACGATGAGCGCAGCGCGATGCCGCAGGATATTGCTCCACGAGCACGTCGTAAAGACCGGAATTCTCGGTGTCAATCGGCTCTTTCTTTGCCACGCGATCGAGCAGATAGCGCACATGGGTGGCAAAGCGAGTAAAGGCAAACGACGAGCGATCGACTGTCACGCCCAACTCTTCTTGAATAATCGCAACCGTCATATCGAGGAGATGCTCCTCGTGCTGCTCGGCAAGCACGCGCCGCTCGCTCGGCTTAATCGCCGCATTGATAATCGACATGGCGATACCCGCGGCCTCACTCTGGGGCATGCGAACGGCAAAAGTTTTCTTAATGCCGCGAACGGCTAACTCGCCCAATCGATACTCAATAGGATGCAGCTGCTCCAGATCGCGCTTGAGCGGCAACGACACCACCATATGTTCGCGGGCGCGCTTAATGGCAAACTGGATATGATCTGCCAGCGTAATGGGCAGATTAGGACTCAATTCGTACGAAAGCTGTCCGGTCGCAATATCTGCCAGCTGAGCAGAAAACTCAAGCACCTCGGGGTCGACCTCGTCGATGAACGCCAGATACTTTGAATCGATGCCGTAAAAGGTACGCGTAATAACGTCAAGATCGACCTCGTGCGGCATGTCGCCAAAACCGATACCACGACCCAACGCGATAAGCTGGCGCCCCGCACCATCTTCGCAGATGGCAGCGTTGTGGTTAATGCGCTGGATAGCCCTCATGGAATCACCGTTCCCGCAAACACACGCCGCGTAGACCATCCACACGGCGCGTTCATTCTACCTGCACCTCGAATTACAGTCCAAAAAAGCCAAGGATTTGATCGCGGCTTATGGGCCTGTACTCGTTGGCATCGAGACCGACATCGTAGCGGTAAATGGGGCGCTCGCGATCGCGGTTGCGCGCGTTGGTGCGGTCTCCCCTGCTGTGGATATGCCCGTGCAGCATGATGGCACCACGCGCCTTGCCATTCCAGCTAAGCATGGGGTAGTGGCTCATAACCAGACGATGGCCCTTGGCATAGCCGGGAGCAATCTCCAGGTAATCGCGCACGTCTTCCCAAATCTGCGGTACGTCGGAATCTTCCCAGTCGCCGTCATGGTTACCGCGGATGAGCGTCACATTCTTGCATTCGATACGCTCGCGCAGGCGCACCGCCTCCGCCAGGGGCAAACGATAGGTAAAGTCTCCCAGGATGTAGAGACGGTCATCCGCAGCCACGCACTCATTGATGGCATCGATGACCTTGCGGTTCATCTCCTCGGCCGAGCCAAACGGTCGGTCCATGTCGTGCAAGATATTCGTATCGCCCAGGTGCAAGTCGGCGGTAAACCACATCATCGTCTGTGTCCTCATTTCGCAACGTGTTCAACTCGTGCTAAGTATACAGACGCAGCGATGCGGCGGTTATCCAAAGAGCCCGCCGAACAGTCCGCGGCGGCGTTTGTCTTGCTTTTTCGAAGCGTCACCCCGGGCGTTCTTGTCCTGGCGCTTCTTACGATCCTGCTCCAACTCATCGTCATCGAGTAGCATATCCCACTCAAACGGATCGTCTGTCAGATCGAACAGATCATCGCCATCAAACATGGCCGCCTCCCTTGCCGATTAGCGAGCGTCCACCACGTAGAGGCCAACGCGCACCTGATGCCACGGGCTGCGCTCGGGAGCGACCTGTTGCACGCGGGCCTCAAATACGCCCTCATGGCCGTAATACATCATCAAGGACAGCGGGCCGGCCTCGTTTCCCGGAACATAGCCAAGTTTGGTCTTGCCATAGTAGATTGCAACCGCCTCGGGGTCATGGGGATTATCGCGCTCGGCGCACAGCGTCAGTTTATCGCCCGCTTTAAGATCGCCTAGGACCAAAGCGCCGTCGGCATATTGAAATCCTGCAATATGAAACGACAAAAGAACACGTGAAGGCTCGTACATGGCAACTCCTCTAACAGCCGGAATACCCGGCGTTTAACCTTACAGAGAAGTCTACGAACTCGCGCGGACACAAATTCATCCTGCCTGCGTCTTTCAAGCGCTCTGTCTCGCAACGCTTGCGAGACAGAGCGCTTGCAGATAAGATAGGAGTACGGATGGCACCCGTTGCAGCGGGTCTTGCCAACTCCGATACACGTTTTCATCGTGAGAAGTGGCCGTCTTCGCTTACGCGGGGGCGGCTATTTCATTCGGCCGATAAACAGGCCGAGTTCGATAGCCGCGATTAACAACGCCAGTAACGAAATAACATCGCTTACGTTCATACCAATTCCCTTCTAAAGGGAGTTGGCCCATCCGCACCCCATAGCAGTAGTCTAACGTAAATGACAGGTAATAGGAACACTTGTTCGTATTACCTGTCATTTCCTAATGCACAAACATGCGCACGAATTTGTGCTTCCAGCTTGCGTAGGGCGCATACCGAAACGGCACGTCCAGCCAGGTTGCCTTGTTCACGATGCTCTTCTTGTGGCTAAACGTATCGAAGCTCTCGCGGCCATGGTACTGACCCATACCGCTCGCACCCATGCCGCCAAAGCCCATATGGCTCGTAGCCAAGTGCATGATGGTGTCGTTAACGCAGCCGCCGCCAAAAGGCACGTAGCGCACAAAGCGCTGCTGAACCTCGCGATCCTGACTAAAGATATACAGGGCCAGCGGCGTCGGACGATCCGTAATAAACGTCTCGGCCTCGTCTAGGCTCTCAAACGTCAGTACCGGCAAGATAGGGCCGAAAATCTCCTCCTGCATCACGGCGTCATCGGGGGTCACGCCGTCTAGGATCGTCGGCTCAATCTTGAGCGACGACTCGCGCGCCATGCCTCCCAGCACAACCTTATCGGGATCGATCAGCCCGCGTACGCGCGCAAAATGCTTGGCATTGACAATATGACCGTAGTCCTCGTTGTCGAGCGGATGCTCGCCAAACATGCGGCGGACCTCCTCCTTGATGAGGCCCAACAGCTCATCGTGCACGCGCGTATCGACCAGCAGATAGTCGGGCGCTACACAGGTCTGGCCCACGTTGAGCCATTTACCAAATGCGATGCGACGTGCCGCGACCTTCAAGTTTACCGTTGCATCCACGATGCAGGGGCTCTTGCCGCCCAGCTCAAGCGTCACGGGCGTGAGGTTTTTGCTCGCGCGCTCCATGACGAGCTTGCCGACCGGAACGCTACCGGTAAAGAAGATCTTGTCCCAGCATTCATCGAGCAGCGCCTCATTCTCGGCACGCCCGCCTTCGACGACCGTCACCAGGCGCGGATCAAATGCTTCCTCGCAAATCTGCCTGAGCACCGCGCTCGAAGCCGGCGCATAGGCGCTCGGCTTGATGACCACGGTGTTACCTGCAGCGAGCGCGCCAGCGAGCGGCTCGAGCGTCAGCAAAAACGGGTAGTTCCACGGAGCCATAATGAGCGTGACGCCATAGGGCACGGCTTGCGTTTTGCACACACTAATGGCATTGGCGAGGTCGCAGGGGCGCAGGCGCGGGCGGCTCCATCGGGCCATATGCGCAATCTGATGGCGAATCTCGGAAAGCGACGTGCCGATCTCGCACATATATGCCTCGTCATGCGACTTACCCAAATCGGTCTTGAGCGCATGGGCAATATCGGCCTCGTGCGCCCGTACCGTATCGCGTAAACTCACGAGCGCGCGACGTCGAGCATCGACATCAAACGTAGCGTGCGTCTTAAAGTAGGTGCGCTGATCGCCGACGATGCGCGCAATTTCCTCGGTGTTCATGGCAACCTCCTAGTTCTCGTCCTCAAACATACCACCTGCAACAACTTCGTACATATGCTCGAGCTCCAGGCGGTCCATTAAAAGAGGAACGGGGTACAAGGGATTGGCCTCGGCATCGGCATGCGCCGCCATCTCGGGAATGTCGGAGCGGCGAATACCCGAGACATATTTGGGGATTCCCAGGGCCTCGTTCATGCGGTCGACCCAATCGATAAAGGCCTCGGCTGCAAGACTGTCCCGCGCGGTAGCCGGCGCAACGCCCGCCATGCGAGCAAGATCGGCAAGCTTGGGGGCGGCGGCGTCACCATAAGCGCGAAGCATGTGCGGCAGGATGATCGCGTTGGCCAAACCGTGCGGAATCCCGTAACGCCCGCCCAAGCTGTGTGCGATGGCATGAACGTATCCAACATAAGAGCGCGTAAAGGCAACACCCGCCTTATACGCCGCCGAAAGCATATTGCGGCGCGCACGCATGTTGTCGCCATACTCATAGGCCTCGAGCAAATTGTCGTGGATGAGCTGCACCGCCTGACGCGCCATCTTGCGAGTGTAGGGCGTGGTGCTACGGCCGATAAAGGCCTCGACAGCATGCGTCAGGGCATCCATACCCGTCTGCCCCGTAATGGACGCCGGCAACGCGCGCGTAAACTCGGGGTCGTGGACCGCAAAGCGCGGGATAAGCACAAAGTCGTTAATGGGATACTTGTAGTGTGTCTCGACATCGGTGATAACCGCCGCGAGCGTGACTTCGCTTCCCGTACCGGCGGTAGTGGGAACCGCAATAAGCAGCGGCAGACGACGGTGGACGCGCAACAGGCCGCGCATCTTGTTGATGGGCTTGTTTGGCTGCGCAATGCGCGCCCCCACACCCTTGGCGCAGTCCATGGCCGAACCGCCACCAAAGCCGATAATGGCCCGGCAGTCGTTCTCGCGATACAGCGCCGCCGCTTCTTCCACGTTTGAGACCGTGGGGTTCGCACGCGTTTCGGCATAGACCGCAACGCCAATTCCCTTGGACGCGAGCGCCGTCTCGAGCGGTGCCGTGAGCCCCAGACGGGCAATGCCGGGATCCGTCACGATAAGAACCCGCTGTATCGAACGCTTTTGAAGCACTGTGGGCACATCCTCAGCGTGTTCTAGAATGCGTGGCTCGGTATAGGGCAGCACCGGCAATGCGATGCGAAAAACCGTTTGATACGTTCGGCACCAGGCGCGGCGGGCTAGATGCATAAAGGAAGCTCCTTCATTTGTTGATAGGTCAACATTTGCTCGACCGATTGTACTCAGCAGAGATCGCAGACGGTCTGCCAATCGTTAATCAATCAACATCTTCATATCTCAAAATTGTTTTATTAAAAATCATTCCTAATAGGCTTCACATTTGGTTGCATTTATGGATAATAGAACCCGTCAAGACGCACGTCCGGAGAGGGCCCTTACGGGACCGGACGAGCGCGCCATCGCCATCGATCGAAAGGATCGAATCATGAAGTTTGTTTGCCCCGTTTGCGGTTATGTGGAAGAGTTCGACGGCGACCAGCTGCCCGAGGACTTCAAGTGCCCCCAGTGCGGCGTTCCCGGTTCTCGTTTCCTGAAGCAGGAGGAGGGTCAGCTCGAGTGGGCTGCCGAGCACGTCGTGGGCGTCGCCAAGATGGAGGGTGTCTCCGAGGACATCGTTGCCGACCTGCGCGCCAACTTTGAGGGCGAGTGCTCTGAGGTCGGTATGTACCTGGCCATGGCTCGCGTCGCCCATCGCGAGGGCTATCCCGAGATCGGCCTGTACTGGGAGAAGGCCGCTCACGAGGAGGCCGAGCACGCCGCCAAGTT
Organism: uncultured Collinsella sp.; assembly: GCA_902470345.1. GTDB lineage: Bacteria > Actinomycetota > Coriobacteriia > Coriobacteriales > Coriobacteriaceae > Collinsella. The sequence goes on along the minus strand of CABRGB010000008.1, from coordinate 5,514 downwards.
CGCTGAGCTCCTGGGCGAGGTCGTGACCGACTCCACCAAGAAGAACCTCGAGATGCGCGTTGAGGCCGAGAACGGCGCCACCGCCGGCAAGACCGATCTTGCCAAGCGTGCCAAGGCCGCCGGCCTCGATGCCATCCACGACACCGTGCACGAGATGGCTCGCGACGAGGCCCGCCACGGCAAGGCTTTCGCCGGCCTGCTCAAGCGCTACTTTGGCTAAGCCAACCGCCTGAGAGACAATCTTTAGCTCGATAAGGCCCGGACCGCATGGTTCGGGCCTTTTTGTGTCTCGAGGACTCGTTAACGCCCTGAAATAAGACCACCTTAGGCATCAGTTTCTCGTCAAAAACTAAGTGAGTAGACTTTTTGAAACTTGCGGAGCACACCATCCATATTGCTTTATAAAGCCGCAGGTAAATGACTTGCTGCAAAACGGCCTGGTCGCCAAAGTGCCAAAAGTCTACTCACTTAGAACCGCAGCCGTCCACGATCGAGCTGTTTTGTGTCTAACAGGCATCTTTCCGTCGATTACTCCCAATTTTGTCCAGTCAACGAATAGTTCAGACCGAAGTAATGTCTCAGCCCTTTGCTCATCCGAGCTTTTATCACGATATTCCGCATCGAGCATTCTGCATACGGCCTTAACGATCGCGCGGAATCTACCCTCATCGGATATCTGTCTGTGTGTCAGGAGAAGTACATCGTAGCCCATGGCCTGAAGGGCTGTCATGCGGTCAGCGTCACGCAAGCCATCCCCTGCGCGTCCGTGCGAGGCCTTTCCCTGACATTCAATGGCCACCTGTCGCTTGCCGTCCGGCGAAGACAGAAGTAGATCGATATACACACGGGACTTTCCCACAATCGCTTGAGCACTTGTGCCTAACGTCACTTCGACATTGAGCTCTATGCCGCAAAACCCTTCGCCTCCCAGGGCTCGCGGCAGTCCAAGCAACAAATACGCCTCGACCTCAAAAGGCGACGCGGCACCCAATGGAACGAGTTGCGATACCGCCATAAATCTATTGCCGTAACGCATCCCGCAAACATCTGAACAAAAACGGTCAAGGTCTCTGCCTAAAACCAAAGCGTCTCGACGCCATAAATTTGAAGCGGTGCCGTCCTCGGACGGGCAGCGCACCCAACCGAACGTTGTCGAAATCGTGCCCGAATCAATTGCACGCGAAAGCTCCGCCTCGAGTGCCGCTGGCAGAGCACACACCGCAAACAGGCCGCACATCTCCGCCAACACAAAAAGAAGCTGAAGATCCGTCAGATGCCGCGACATGATGAATGCCGTCAGTAGAGGAGACGTAATCAAAAATCCATGCTCCGTTTCCAGCACAGATTCCCTGGGGAGCTCACCAAGGAACAGCCGCTGTCTAATGCTGGCAGGACAAGTCCGTTTGTTTCTCGTCCGAACCAATGTATACAACGGAAAGCCGAGCGCAACCGCAGCCGTCGGGTTACGGGCGAGGTCATATCGCTGCCGGTCTTCTTCCGGTCGCGGAAGCGGCGGACACAAAGCGCGGACTTGAGGGGGCAAACGCCAGTATCTAAAAGCCGATATGTCACAAAGTAAATCCTTCATAGGCACAGGAAAACACGAATTTCAACCCAGCCTGTCTCGCATTGGGGCGAACGCACCAAAAATGGCACCGAACGGACTGTTAAGTTTTCAACAGCCCTCACCAACTGGCCAAAAGCTTGCCAAAAGCTGGACGAAGCCCTGTTGAAAACCCATTTTTTTCTTATGCAGAAACTTTGCGCGGCAAGTGAGTAGATTTTTTTGAACATCCCGAGCAGGCCGGTCATCCTGCTTTTCAAAACCGCAGGTAGATAGCTTGTTACAAAACTGCCTGGTCGCCAAAGTTCCAAAGGTCTACTCACTTAGGTTGCAGAGTGCTCCCATTAGCTGCAATTCCAAGGTATTAAGCACTTTTGGACTCAAATCGTCATACTGAACAAGAATTTGACTTGAGTTTTCAGGGACAGATGCGCCATCGGCACACCAATAGCAGTCACTGACATCGACGAACGGGATACCCGAGCGCGTGAGGGCCCGCACAAAAGAGCTTCCACCCGCTCCGCGCTCTGCAGCCACGGTGCAGTAAAGGCCGGCGTCTGCATGCTCGATTGAAACCTCCCCTGCCGGGAACGCTTTCCGTACAAGCGCCGCCAGGCCATCGCGCGCCTCGCGAGCGCGCACGCGCACGCGGTTCACATGTCGCTCGTAATCACCCGATTCCAGCAAACGAGCCAAAGCGACCTGGTCAACAGAGCTCACCGATGAGGCGTAAAAACCAAGGTTGTGCCTAAACCGCTCCATCAGCTCATCGGGCAACACCATGTACGCTAGACGCAACGCCGATGAAAGGCTCTTCGAAAACGTGTTGGTATAGATAACCGACTGGGCGGCGTCGATTGACGCGAGCGCAGGAATCGGCTTGCCGGCAAGGCGAAACTCGCAATCGAAGTCGTCTTCGATGAGATATCGGCCCGGCTGCTCGGCGGCCCAGCTCAGAAGCGCATAGCGACGCGCAATGCTCGTCACAAGGCCGGTCGGATACTGATGGGACGGCATCAGGTGAAGGACATCGGTCCCGCTTTTCTGCAGAGTGCTCAAGTCCACGCCCTCATCATCCAACGGGATATGTCGAACTTTGCAGCCCATAGCCTGATAGATACGCGTCAGACGCAAATAGCCCGGATCCTCAACCGCATACACCTTGTCCGCGCCAAGCAACTGAACCAACATGGTATCGAGCAGCTGGGCGCCCGCACCGATAACGATGTTGTTGGGGTCGACATTCATACCCCTTGTCCCGTGCAGATGGTGAGCAATTGCGCGTCGCAGCCGAGCAGTGCCCTGCGCCGGTGCGGGCGAAAAGATTTCGCGCTCGTCTTCGGATGCCAGCGTCGCCCGTAGCGCGCTTTGCCAAAGCCGCGCCGCCTCCAAAGCAGAAGGAGAAAGCGCATCGAATCGCTCGACCTGTCCGTTGACATCATGCACGCTGGGGCCCACAGAGACGGCATCTCGGTCGATGCCCTCCGCAGCCGAAGCCAAAACCGGTGCATCCGGAAGCTCGCAAGCGTAGTAGCCACGACGTGGTATTGAGCAAATATAGCCCTCAGCGAGTAACTGGCTATATGCATTCTCGATGGTAATAACACTGATTCCCAGATGACTGGCAAAGGCGCGCTTAGACGGCAAATGCTCCCCCGCCACAATGCGTCCAGCTACGATATCATCTCGAATTTGCTGGTAAACATACTCATAGAGCGATGCTTCGCCGCGTTTTTCCAAATTGTAGTCAAGCATGAGCCTATCACCTGACCTTATTAAGTCATTCAATCTGGTATTAGTCTGACCTTGTAATTATCTCGAAAACTGAGTATTTTGTCATACCCAGCTCCCCGATAGGATGTTCCGACAAGCAATGCACATGCCAACCAAGGGAGCAACCATGGCAGAACAGAACAGCAAGGCCGACCGCGTCAAACTCAATCGCGAGCTCGCGCAGATGCTCAAGGGCGGCGTCATCATGGACGTTACCACGCCCGAGCAGGCACGCATCGCCGAGGAGGCAGGCGCCTGCGCCGTCATGGCCCTCGAGCGCATCCCGGCCGACATCCGTGCCGCAGGCGGCGTCTCGCGCATGAGCGACCCCAAGATGATCAAGGGCATCCAGGAGGCCGTCTCCATCCCCGTCATGGCCAAGTGCCGCATCGGTCACATCGTCGAGGCGCAGGTCCTGCAGGCCATCGAGATCGACTACATCGACGAGTCCGAGGTTCTCTCCCCTGCCGATGACGTCTATCACATCGACAAGACCCAGTTTGACGTGCCGTTTGTCTGCGGCGCCCGTGATCTGGGCGAGGCGCTGCGCCGTGTTGCCGAAGGCGCCACGATGATTCGCACCAAGGGTGAGCCGGGTACGGGCGACGTCGTTCAGGCCGTGCGTCACATGCGCAAGATCCAAAAGCAGATCCGTGACGTTGTTGCCCTGCGCAACGACGAGCTCTTTGAGGCAGCCAAGCAACTGCAGGTTCCGGTCGAGCTGGTGCGCGAGGTCCATGCCACGGGCAAGCTTCCCGTTGTGAACTTTGCCGCCGGCGGCGTAGCGACCCCTGCCGACGCCGCGCTGATGATGCAACTGGGCGCCGAGGGCGTCTTTGTCGGCTCGGGCATCTTTAAGAGCGGCGACCCCGCCAAGCGCGCCGCCGCCATCGTCAAGGCCGTGGCAAACTTCACCGATGCCAAGCTCATCGCCGAGCTTTCGGAGGACCTGGGCGAGGCCATGGTGGGCATCAACGCCGACGAGATCGAAATCATCATGGAGGAGCGCGGACGCTAGTCCGGCAGAAAGGATCGCACATGAGCGATTATGCAGACCAAACGGTCGCCGTGCTGGCGGTCCAAGGCGCTTTTGCCGAGCACGAGGCAAGACTATCCGGGCTTGGCGCACACTGTATTGAGCTGAGGCAGGCGGCTGATTTGAAGCAGGACTTTGACCGTCTGGTACTTCCCGGCGGCGAGTCCACCGTTCAAGGGAAGCTGCTTGCCGAGCTCGGCATGCTCGAGGAGCTTCGTGCCCGTATCGCTGAAGGCATGCCCGTCCTGGGCACCTGCGCCGGCTTGATTCTGCTGGCGCGCGACCTTGCCGCCCACGACGATAAGGGGACGCCGCGCCTGGCAACCATGGATGTGCTCGTCGAGCGCAATGCCTACGGCAGGCAGCTCGGCAGCTTTCGAACCAAGGGGCAGGTAGCCGGCATCGACGGTGAAGTGCCGCTGACGTTTATCCGCGCGCCCCGCATCGTTGAGGTGCACGGCGATGCCGAGGCCCTGGCCGAAGTCGATGGCCGCATCGTCGCCGCCCGCCAAGACAACCAGCTCGGCGTAACCTTCCACCCCGAACTCGACGAAGACACCCGCCTCCACGAACTGTTCCTACAAATGTAGGCATCGAAATCAACAAACGAAATGAGAGTGGATAATCTCCCACTTTAAGCTTGGATGCAGGCTCAAACCGGGAGATTATCCACTCTCATGCTATGTAGTCGTTGGGTGTTCTTAAACGACTAGTCAAACAAGAACGTCCCCAACGACCACCAAAATAAACCTGTCCCTTTTTGGCAGGCTTTGATCAGGACAACGCCGATGTTTTGGTACCGACAGCGAAAACCCGCCAGAGCGAGCAAGGTGCCTTGAAGCGAAGCGGCATTGACCTTCTGGTCATGCCATCGAAGCTGAAAGGCAGATTGCCGCTCTGGCGGGTTTGCAACGTCAACTAGTTACGCGGTTTGGTAAAACCGCGTAACCCAACTAGAAGCGGTTGCCGCGGAAGCCGCCGCCGTTGCGGCCGCCACGATCGCCACCGCGACCGCCACGGTCGTTACCACGGTTGCCGCCGAAGCCGCCACGGTTGCCACCGCGATCGCCATAGCCACCACGGTTGCCGCCAAAGCCGCCGCGACCGCCACGGTCGCCGCCACGGTCACCAAAACCGCCAC
>CABRGB010000007.1 GCA_902470345.1 uncultured Collinsella sp. | reverse complement strand
ACATGATCGACTACCTGCAGGGCAACGAGTTCAACTTTATCGTCTGCCTCACCAAGGCTGACAAGCTCAGCCGCACCCAGCAGGCCCGCCAGGCAGCAGCCATCAAAAAGCAGCTCAACGTCCCGGCCGAGAACGTGATCATCACAAGCTCTCAGACTGGCACCGGCATCGACGAACTCAAAAAGCGCATCGCCGAGGCTTGCCTCTAATAAGTGCCCCTTACCAGCAAGAGCCCCCACCAATAAAAAGCAGGCTATCAGCCCGGCGCCCCTTCAAAGCGTGGGTCCCTATAGACATCCTCAGCAAGGTAGGCGCAGGGGCGGTCGGGGTGTTCCCTCAAAATCATTCCGCAGCGCGAAGGCCCCTTGTCCGTCGCTCCGTAGGAGCAGGGCAAGGGGCCTTCATGCGCGAGGACGATTTTGAGGGAACACCCCGACCGCCCCGGACAGGTAATGGGAAGGATGTCTACAGGTACTCGATTTGAGCGCCTTCCGTGTCGCACGTTAGAATATGCGTCTCACATTTGGGGAACTGCTCGCGCAGCTTGACCTGCAGGAACTTTGCCACGATGGTGTCGTCAGTCACGGCCATGAGGGTCGAGCCGGAGCCACTGATCCAGATGGTCTTGGCGCCTCCGTTAAGGCAGGTGTCGCGCACGGCGTTGTAGTCGGGGATGAGGCGGCGGCGATAGGGCTCCTGGATGCGGTCGTCATTGGCGGCGGCAATCAGGTCAAGGTCGCCGGTCTCCAGGCCGCGCGTCATGCCGGCGATGCGGCCCATTTGCCATACGGCGGTGGAGAGTGGAATCTCCTGCGGCACAACCTTGCGCGCTTCGCTCGTATGCACCTCGTAGGGCGGAATCACGGTAATAAAACGCAAGCGATCGCTCACCTCGTAGCGCAGGCACTGGGGGAGCGAATCGGTCGGCGTAAAGGAGCAGACGGCGCCGCCCAGGATAGCAGGGGCGACGTTATCGGGATGGCCCTCGACCTCGGTGGCAATGCGGACAAGCTCAGCGCGGTCGACGGTGTGGCCTGTCAGTGCGGCGGCGGCCATAATGCCGGCGACGACGCAGGTGGAGCTGGAACCCAGGCCACGGGCGACGGGCACGTCGGTCTGAATGTCGATAGCAACGGGAAAAGCCGGCTCGCCCCACGCGGCCAGAGCATCGACAAAGCTCACATAGACCAGGTTATTCTCGTTTTGGAACTCCTCGGGGCAGCCCGTGATGGTGAGCTTGTCGGCGCGCTCGAAGGTGAAGTGCGAGTAGAGGCTGACGGCCATGCCGAGGGTATCGTAGCCGATACCCAAGTTGGCGCTCGTTGCTGGGACGGTGATTTTGATCATGTGAGTCCTCCTGGCGTGCCTGGCTGTTTAGTTCGCTGCTCGGGCAGTCCTGCGCAAGACGGAAAGCACATTAAGTGCTTTCCTTTGCGTGCGGAACTCGCGACGAACTAAACAGCCAGGCACGCTGTGCGCGTTCGTCATCATCCCGGGGGTTATCTGATGAAAGAAAGTGCGCCGGCTTTCGCCGGCGCCTTATAAGGGGTTTTAGTTGGAAGCCATCTTTTTTGCTGCAGACTCTACGTAGTTGGCCATGTCGGCTACGTCGCAGACGTCTTCGAAGCGGACGGGCTTGGACTCGAGTTCGGCGAGCTGGGTCGGGGCGACCGTGTTGGTGGCCTGCTCGAGCACACGCATAGCCTCAAAATCATCTTCGGGAACGTCGAGGCCCAGGGCGTCGCAGCAGGCGCGCGGGAACTTGTAGGGGCTTGCGGTCGAAAGCAGCACGCGGGCCTTGGCACCCTCGGCGGGAGCGATTTTTTCAAAGACGTGATAGCCGCAAGCGGTGTGCGGGTCGATCACGTAGCCGTTCGCGTCCCAGCAGCTCTTGATGACAGCGCGGACCTCGTCCTCGCTGGCCCAACCGCAGCCAAAGACGCTCTGAATCTTTGCTAGCAGGTCGGCGGGAACCTCGTAGCGACCAGTCTGTGCCAGCTGCTCCATAAGGCTAGCAACGAGTTCGCAGTCGCCATCGGACAGGAAGTAGAACATGCGCTCGAGGTTGGAGCTGATGAGGATGTCCATCGACGGCGAGATGGTCGTGAAGAACGGACGGTTGCGGTCGTAGACGCCGGTGGTCAGGAAGTCAGCCAGCACGTTGTTCTTGTCGCTTGCGACGATGAGCTTGGCGACGGGCAGACCCATGCGCTTGGCATAGTAGCCGGCCAGGATATCGCCAAAGTTGCCGGTCGGTACGCAGAACTCCACGGCGTCGCCGGCCTCGATGGCGCCGGCGCGCAGCAGCTGCGCATAGGCGGCAAAGTAGTAGACGACCTGCGGCACCAGGCGGCCGACGTTGATGGAGTTGGCGCTCGAAAGCACCGTGCCGGCGGCCTCTAGACGCTCGGCAAGCTCCTTATCGGCAAAGATGCGCTTGACGGCGCTCTGGGCATCGTCGAAGTTGCCGCGGATGCCGCAGACGGCGACGTTATCGCCCTCCTGAGTGGACATCTGCAGATTTTGCACGCGGCTGACTTTGCCCTCGGGATAAAAGACGGTGATGCCCGTGCCCGGGGCGTCGGCAAAGCCGGCGAGTGCTGCCTTGCCCGTGTCGCCCGATGTGGCGGTGACGATCATGATGCGCTCGGCGCCACCGTCCTTGGCGGAGGTGCGGGCCATCAGGCGGGGGAGCATCTGTAGGGCGACGTCCTTAAAGGCGCTCGTGGGGCCGCCAAAGAGTTCCATCACATAGGTCTGAGGGGCGTCAACACCCGGCGCAGCGTCGAGTTTGACGAGCGGCGTAACCTCTTCACTCGCGAACGTGCCGCGGTATGCCTCGTCGACACACGCCGAAATTTCTTCGGCCGTGTAATCATTCAGTAACATTCCCAACACATCTTGAGCGATTTCAAAGTACGATTTAGCTGCAAGCGAGCTGATATCGACCTGCTGGGTGCCGAGCTCGTCCGAGACAAACAAACCCCCGTCGGGAGCGATGCCGGTGCGGATTGCCACCTTACTTGAGCACGATAAAGTGCGTCCTCGTGTACTATGATAAGTTCCCATATAACACTACTCCTCGGATGCCTTGGTCCCAATCGGTGAACCCATGGTATCAGAGCGCGCAAAACAGGTTTGCAGAGGCTTTTAGAAAGGTAACCTCCAGCCCATGATTAAGATTGCCAAGTTTGGCGGCTCGTCGGTCGCCGACGCCGAACACTTCAAGAAGATCAAGGCCATCGTCGATGCCGACCCTGCCCGCCGTTTTGTGGTGGTTTCTGCCTGCGGTCGCCGCTTTAAGGGCGACACCAAGGTGACCGACCTGCTCTACCTGGTTAACGCACACGTTAAGTATCACGTGTCGTGCGAGGAGCTACTCGAGGACATTGGCCAGCGCTACTTTGATATCGCTGACGAGCTGGAACTCACCTATCCCATCCGCGAAGAGTTTGCGGCCTTTGCCGAGCGCGCCCGCTCGGGCGGCTACTCCACCGAGGAGCTCGTGAGCCGCGGCGAGTACTTCACCGCTCGCCTGATGGCCGAGTACCTGGGCCTGCCGTTCCTGGATGCCGCGACGGTCGTTGCGTTCCATCACGACGGTACGCTCAGCATGAACCGCACCTCCGAGCTGGTGCAGGAGTACGGTCAGCAGGGCGGCTTTGTTATGCCCGGTTTCTACGGCGCGACGCGTGAGGGCCAGATCAAGCTGCTCGATCGTGGCGGCGGCGATATCTCGGGCTCGATTTTGGCTAAGTGCCTGGGCGCCGACCTTTACGAGAACTGGACCGACGTCTCGGGTTTCTATTCTGCGGATCCGCGTATTGTTCCGGAGGCTCAGCCCATTGCGCGCGTTACCTACGAGGAGCTGCGCGAGCTTTCGTACATGGGCGCAAGCGTCCTGCACGAGGAAGCCGTGTTCCCCGTGCGCGAGGCAGGCATTCCGCTGGTCATCAAGAACACCAATGCGCCGCAGGACCCCGGCACCATCATTAGCGAGACGGCTGATGAAGGCGAGGCGGAGCCCATCATTACCGGCGTGACCGGCAAGCGCGGTTTTGTCGCCATCAACGTCGCCCGCGACCGCACCAAGCCCCGCGTCGGCTTTATGCGCCGTGCGCTTTCGGTGTTCGAGCGCTATGACGTTTCCGTCGAGCACATGCCCACCGGTGTCGACCGCTTTGGCGCCGTGGTGCAGGAGCAGGACGTTCACGATTCACTGTACTCGCTCGTGGGCGACATTCAGCAGGAGGTCGAGCCGCTCGAGATCGAGGTTGTCGAGGGCCTGGCACTTATCGCGACCGTCGGCCGTAACCTGCGCGGTCGTGCCGGCATCTCGGGCCACCTGTTTGGCATGCTTGGCCAGGCTGGCGTGAGCGTGCGTATGATTTCGCAGAGCTGCGACGAGATCAATATCATCATCGGTGTGGAGGAGAAGGACTTTGATCTGGCGATTCAGACCATTTACCGCGCCTTCTCCGACGAGAACGGCATTGTGAAGGTCTCCGATCTGGAGGCTCCCGCGCCGGTCGATCCCGCTCTGGTCGCGCTCCACAAGTAGCTGCTATCCCAGTAGATTTTTGGACTTGCCTCAAAAATCTATGGCGGGGCGTTTCGTTTCGGTTTCGTTTCGACGGGGCGGGTTTCGTGCCCGCCCCGTTCTTGTATACACTGGCAACAATAATCGGCCTGCTTGGCGTGCGGGCAAAAGCCACAACCTTTAAAGGGGGAAGCATGAAACAGTACACGGTTGCTATTTTGGGCGCGACGGGAGCCGTGGGCACCCAGATGCTCGAGTGCCTCAACGAGCAGGAGTTCAAGGTTGGCAAGCTCAAGCTGCTGGCGAGCGCGCGTTCTGCGGGCAAGACCGTCGAGTTCCGCGGCGAGCAGATCGTGATCGAAGAGGCTTGTCCCGAGGCCTTTGAGGGCTGTGACATTGTGCTTGGAGCTGCCGGCGACGACATCGCGAAGGAGCTACTGCCCGAGGCCGTCAAGCGCGGCGCCGTCGTGGTCGACAACAGCCATGCCTTCCGCATGGATCCCGAGGTGCCGCTGGTTGTGCCCGAGATCAATGCCGACGACATCAAGTGGCATCACGGCCTTATCGCCAACCCCAACTGCGCGACCATTATCGGCCTGGTTCCCACGTGGCCGCTGCATCAGCTCGCTGGCGTGAAGCGCATGATCGTCTCGACGTACCAGGCGGCTTCGGGTGCTGGCGCCCCCGGTATGGCCGAGCTCGAGGCTCAGCTGGCCGCCCTGGGCCGTGGCGAGGAGATTCCCGAGCCGCGCGCGTTTGCCGCCCAGCTCGCGAGCAACCTGATTCCGCAGATTGGCGGCGTCAAAGAGGAGGGCTTTACCTCCGAGGAGATGAAGCTGCAAAACGAGGGCCGCAAGATCATGCACCTGCCCGAGTTGCGCGTGAACTGCACCTGTGTGCGCGTGCCTGTGCTGCGCTCGCATTCCGAGAGCATTACGCTCGAGTTCGAGCGCGACATTACGGTCGAGGAGGCCCGCGCTGCGCTGGCTGCCGCTCCGGGCGTCAAGCTGGTTGACGACATGAGCGCCGAGGATGCGCACGATCGCTTCCCCATGCCGATGGATACGTCCGACCAGGACCTGATTTGGGTCGGCCGCGTGCGTCGCGACATCTCGAACCCCGAGGCTGCGCGTGGCATCACCTTCTGGTGCTGCGGCGACCAAATCCGTAAGGGCGCGGCAGCCAACGCCGTCCAGATCGCTAAGCTGCTCTGCGAGTAGTGTGACCTGTCCGGCGGGGGCCGGGCTTAGTTTTCAGAACGTCCTCGACCATGTGTGGCGCCTTGTCCTGCTCCTTCGGAGCCGCGGACAAGGCGCCACACTGGTCTGCGGAGTGTTCTGAAAACTAAGCCCGGCCACCGCCTGCGGTGACGCTGCTGCGAGCGGCCTGCGATGGGGCCGTTGTTGGTTGGGGCCGCTGGGCTGATGTGAGGGCACGTGGCCGTTGCGGGCCCTGATCCCGGCGGCGGCCTCGGCGCTTTGCGCCTGCCGCCTTGGGGGACTGTGGGGCGCGGCCGGCAGCTGCGGCGCTGTCGCGCCTGCTGCCTGCGGGGACTTTGGGGTTGGTGCGAATCGAGGTCTAATACTTTTCCGAGAAGTGAACGACCTTATTTGGACCCCCGAAGCATTGGCATATTTTGACCGCCATTTCCTGCGGTTTTGTTGCGCGAATCCTGCGGTTTTGCGGTCTAAAGGTGTGGATGCTCCGGGGCTTCGATTTTACTCGTTCACTTCTCGGGAAAGTATTAGAGCTCAGCTGATAGAGGTACCGCTCTGGCGTCGATGCCCCGCGTCTTCTTCGCTTGATTGGGGAAAACAGCCTCGCTTAAACAATTACGAGCCCGCCCAGACGTATCTGCGGGGTTGTCTGCACAGTTCGCGGTATTATGTTTGCGGAGTTTTGAAAGGAGCCGCAGGTGGTCACGACGACGTTTGCTTCGCCTTTGGGCGAAATCTTGCTTGCCGCTGATGGCCGCGGTCTGACGGGGCTTTGGTTTGAGGGACAGGAGCACTTTGGCTCTACGCTGCTCAAAGAAGATGCGGAGCACGTTGAAGGTGCCGATGCGGTTTCTGGCGCCGGCGGTATGTCTTCGGTGGATCCGGCAAATGGTGCGGCTTCTTCGGTGCTTGAGCGTTCTTGGGCTTGGCTGAATGCTTATTTTGCGGGGCAGGAGCCTCGGTTTACGCCGCCGTTGCATATGATTGGCACGGCGTTTCAGCGCGAGGTTTGGTTTGAGCTGCTTTCTATCCCGCGTGGCGAGGTCGCTACGTACGGTGAGATAGCCCAGCGAGTTGCGGCTCGACATCGTGTGCCGGGAAACGAGGCTCCCGTTGTGTCCCCGCGTGCCGTGGGGGCTGCGGTTGCACGCAATCCCATTTCGATTATCGTGCCGTGCCATCGCGTGGTTGCCGCCGATGGTTCGCTCAACGGATATGCCGGCGGGCTTGACCGCAAGGAGTGGCTGCTTCGGCTCGAGGGCGCGTACGAGGAATAACGTTCGAGCACTTTGCATAGCCAAGACGCCGTGAAAGAACGGGATGCGCTTTCCGAATGGCGTCCCAAACGGAAACCGTGTCCCGGAATACAGCCTTAGAGTGGGATGCCGTTTCCGGTTGAGACCACTTGCTTGGACATCTTTCTACGCCCGCTTCTGCAGGGCATAGATCGACTTATCCATGTTGAACAGGTAAGCCGCGACGCAGACGATGAAGAATGCCGGCAGATTACCGAAACCGAAGACTTCGCAGCCAATCAGGATGGGTGCGAGCAGCGTATTGGTGGCGCTGCCAAAGACGGCTGCGTAGCCCAGCGCGGCGCAAAGCGCGATGGACATGCCGAGTTGAGCCTCGTTATGGCGACATCTGGGTAACAGAAAGGCCCGCGTTCCTCAGAGGCAAGATAGGCAATTCTGCTTTTGAGGTAGATCTCAATTCTGCCGACCGCATCAAACATTAACTGCCGGAGGGCTCGGTCAAATTCATACGTGTAGATGATGGTTTCGAATGTTGTGCCTTCGCGAAAGATGGTAATCCCGGACTTGCATTTGGTTTTGTAGGGAAAACAGTAGGCCGACAGTCTGTAGTGGCCGACTTCGACCAAAGCTCGCTCGAGTTCGCTTTGATCAGAGCACTTAAGACCCCTGTATTCTGTCAATAGTGCTATTTGTTCGTTGATGGATATCCGCGACTTCCGGTATTTCATTTAAGCCTCTTGATAGAAAAAGAGCTGGAGTTGCGCATCGTTGAGAGGCTTTCCAGCTTTAGCAAAACAAACTTATAAGATGCGACGGGCCGCGTCAAGATAATTACCGGACGGCCTAGGAGGCGGCTGGTTGGCTGGCTTAAAACCTAGCGCGTGAGATGACGCTCCACGCTATTCAGCGCGCTTGATAGGATGACGAACCACAGTCTTAAGTTTCTCCGGTGCACATTTGCGTGGATCGGAGAGATAGATTTCGTGATGGAAACGGGTGTCTGAGAAGTCGGGGACATAGCCCTGCTCGGTCGTGTATTCATTCATAGCGCCTACGGTCGCCGGTTCGTTGTCGTAGGGCCCGGTGTGCATGCATTGAACGCAGAGGCCCTCGTCAACTTTAAGCAGCTCGACGGCAGAAAAGTCAAGTTTCTTTTTGGTCGTGGCTTCCGCGACTGCCCAGTCAAAGTCATCTCGGGTGACGAAATCGGGCAGGCGAATGCACGAGATAAAGTTGAAATCGTCCTTGCGTACATAATCGATGTCGCCGCTCGGGGAGTCTTGCCACCAGAAACCCTCGAGCGGCGGTACCACAAAGTCGAAATAGCCCTTGATACTCCTTGAGCCTTTCTTCGACATCTTGACGGTATAGGCGATGCCGTAAAGCAGCGGCAGGGCGTTTTGATACTCGCCACCTTCGGTATTTGGGTCGCCCTTTCCGCGAACGGCAACGTAGCTCATAGGCGGGACAGTTACGATGCTCGGCTTGCTTGCAGGTTTGTAGAGCTCCTTGCATTCCTTCTTAAAGTCGAACGCCATGTTGGCCGCCTTTCTGCGTATTGGCCTGCTTAGATAACGGAATCATATCATAGAAACGAACAGCTGTTCGAATGATTTTGCTGACAGATAGAGATGCGTGCGTTGTGTTTGGCGGTCGGCCTGACCCCGTCGATGATTTCTCTGCCTTCCCGGCGCTTGCCTGCGCTCCCCGTTTCCCCATATAAAACCTGCCAAAATGAACCTGTCCCTTTTTGGTCGGCGTGAAATGGGTAATACTAAAGAGTTATCCGACCAGATGGGAATTAATCGATGGCTTATATCGAATTCAAAGACGTCATCAAGGCGTACGGAGAGGGCGATGCCCGCATTCACGCGCTCGACGGCGCGAGCTTTACCGTTGAGCGCGGTGAGCTCGCCATTATCCTGGGCGCCTCGGGTGCCGGCAAGACCACGGCGCTCAACATCCTGGGCGGCATGGACACGGTTACCTCCGGCACCGTGACGGTGGACGGGCGCGACGTGAGCTCCGCCAACGAGGCGCAGCTCGTGGAATACCGCCGTGCCGACGTCGGCTTTGTCTTTCAGTTCTACAATCTGGTTCCCAACCTGACGGCGCTCGAAAACGTTGAGCTTGCAGCTCAGATCTGCCCCGATTCGCTCGATGCCGAACAGACGCTTCGCCAGGTTGGCCTGGGCGAGCGCCTCGCCAACTTCCCCGCGCAGCTTTCGGGCGGCGAGCAGCAGCGCGTGTCCATTGCCCGCGCACTGGCCAAGAACCCCAAGCTTCTTTTATGCGACGAGCCCACGGGCGCGCTCGACTATAAAACCGGCAAGCAGATCTTGCAGCTGCTGCAGGATACCTGCCGCAAGCAGGGCATTACGGTCATCATCATCACGCACAACTCCGCGCTCGCGCCCATGGCCGATCGCCTGATCCGCTTTAAGAGTGGTCGCGTGGAGAGCGAGACGGTCCAGCAAAATCCCGTGCCTATCGAGACGATCGAGTGGTAGCGCCCATGGACCAGGACCGCCAAAACAGCCAAAACCACGATACGGAGCGCGCGGGTCGCGACCGGGAGTTTGCGACCTACCGCACCGCTCAGAGCTCAAACGATATGGTGCCGACGGTTTTTCGCCGTGGCATCTACCGTACAATCCGCGGCAGTCTTAAGCGCTTCTTGTCTATCGTGGTCATCACCGCGCTTGGCGTGAGCGTGATGTGCGGTCTTAAGGCAGGCTGCGAAGATTTGCGCGATTCGGTCGACGCCTATTTTGACCAGCAGAATGTCTATGACATTAACGTGCAGTCGACCTATGGCCTTACGCGCGACGATCTTGCGGCTATCCAAGAGGTCGACGGCGTCGAGACGGCCGAGGGTATCTACACCGAGACCGCCTACACCGCCGTGGGCACAACACGCGAGCGCGTGATCGTGCAAAGTCTTTCCAAGGAGAATATCGATCAACCGGTGCTGGTGAGCGGTGATTTGCCCGAGAGCGCCGATGAGGTCGCGGTGACTTCGAAGTTCCTGAAGGCTTCGGGCAAAAAGCTCGGCGATACGGTGAGTTTTGCCGCCAATGACGCGAGCTCGTCGAACCAAAGTGCCAAGGACCAGTTTGCCGCGGGCGATTACACCATTACGGCCGAGGTCCTCGATCCCACCGACGTGAGCTCCGACTCGACAGTCAACGCCTTTCGCGCTGCTTCGGCTGCGGACTATAAGTTCTATGTGAACGAGGACGCCGCGACATCTTCTTCCTACTCCTCGGTCCACGTGATCGTCGAGGGAGCCAAGAGCCTCAGCTCCTATTCGGACGCCTACACGACAAAGATCAACGAGGTCAAGGGCAATATCGAGAAGATCCGCGAGGAGCGTGAGAAGGCACGTGCTCAGGAGTTGACGGTTGACACGCCGGCAAGCTTAGATGCGGCCGAACGCCAGGCGAATATGCTCTTTGGGATTGAACAGGGCAACATCGACCGTATGGCCGAGGGCAGCGAGGAGCGCGTCCAAGCTCAGGCCGAGTTGGACCAGCGCCGCGCCGCCGCCAACCAACAATTCGCCGATGCCCGCGCCGAGCTTTCCGATCTAGGCGAATGTACGTGGTACATCCAGGACCGCGGCAATATCGCAAGCTACTCGAGCGTGGAAAGCGATAGCTCGTCAATTGAGGCCATCGCCACGGTGTTCCCGTTTATCTTCTTTATCGTCGCCGTGCTCATCAGCCTTACCACCGCTACGCGCATGGTCGAGGAGGAGCGCACGCTTATTGGCCTGTACAAGGCGCTCGGCTATTCACGTGGGCGTATTCTGTCCAAATACGTGGACTACTCGCTGTGGGCGTGTCTGATCGGCGGCGTGCTCGGCAACATCATCGGATTTGTGGGCCTGCCGCTGTTCCTGTTTACGGTGTTCGACGACATGTACTCGCTGCCCCAGATGCTGCTTTCGTACGACATCGTGTCGTCGCTCGTGTCGGTGGCGCTGTTTGCCGTGGGCGTGGTGGGCGCTACGATTATCGCCTGCCGCCACGAGATGTCCGAGACCCCAGCCTCGCTTATGCGTCCCAAGGCCCCGCGTGCCGGCTCGCGCATCTTGCTTGAGCGCATCGGCTTTATCTGGCGTCGCATGGGCTTTTTGAACAAGGTGGCGGCGCGTAACCTGTTCCGCTACAAAAAGCGCGCCTTTATGACCATCTTTGGCATCGCGGGCTGCACAGCGCTTGTAATTTGCGGCATGGGCATTCGTGATACGTCGGTCGCGCTGTCGCCCAAGCAGTACGGCCACGTCACGCGCTACGATCTGCTGGCGGTCGCCAATCCCGACGATTTTTCACAGACGTGCGCGGCATTGGATGGGCGCAGCGCGTCCAATGATTCCAACGTGACCGTGACTTCGACGCTGCCGATTATGACCGACAACGTCACCTTTACATTTGGCGGCAAGAGCGAGACTGTGCAGCTGATCGTGGTGCCCGATGACCGCACGAGTGACTTGGGCGATTACGTGCGTCTGGAGGATGAGTCCAAAGAACCGCTGCCTTTGCGTGACGGAGACGTGTATCTGAGCAAAAGTTCACAGCTGGTGCTGGGGATTCAGCCGGGCGATACGGCTCACGTCCAGGATTCGTCGCTCAATGTTGCCAAGGTCAAAGTCAGCGACATTTCGCTTAACTATCTGGGCAACACGCTTTACATGACGCAGGGCACCTATGAGCGCACGTTCGGCCGAAGCGCGCGTCTTAACGGCATCTTTGCACTGCTCAAGGGTTCGTCGGCCGACCAGATTGCGTTTAGCAAGAATCTTAAGAGTGACGGTTGGCTTACGATTTCGAGTACGGCCGAGCATTGGGAAAACTATGAGGCGAACTTTACGATTATCAATTCGGTCGTGGTGCTCGTGACCTTTATGGCGGCGTGCCTGTCGTTTGTGGTGGTGTTTACGCTGTCCAACACGAATATCTCCGAGCGCGAGCGCGAGCTGGCGACCATTAAGGTGTTGGGCTTCCGTCGCGGCGAGGTGCACCACTACGTCAACAAGGAGACGTTGATCCTCACGGCGATTGGCGCCGCACTGGGCGTACCGCTAGGCGGCTTGCTGGCCGAGAGTTTTACGTACATCCTGCAGATGCCGTCGCTGTATTTTGATGTTGAGGTCGAGCCGCTGAGCTACGTGCTATCCGTGTTGCTGGCCTTTGCCTTTACGTTTATCGTCAACCTTGCCACCAATCGAACGCTCAACAAGATCGACATGGTCGGCGCCCTCAAGAGCGCCGAGTAACCTGCCAAAAAGGGACAGGTATATTTTGGCAGGTTTTATCTGGGCAAACGCCGGACAACCATTAGGTGGCCCAGCGTTTGCCCCGTTTTGCTGGGGATGTCTGTCGTTCAGTGCTCTTACTGGCCAATCCAGTGTTGCGCATAGCTCTTAATGTCTTCGGTAAAACCGTCAAGGTCGTCAAGGGTGATCACGCTGTCGATAAGCAAATTGGCTATCTCGCGGTGCATTGTGCTGCGGCGAATGTCGTTTGCAATTACGCCTGAGGACAGCTTGTCTCTATTGAGGCGCTCTTCTAGTGCCCAAAATCTACTGGACGCTTCGCTGTCGCCGTTCAGCATCTCAACGTACTGGCCGATGAGCTTTTCCATATAACGTTCTTGCCATTGAGGAAGCATTTTCTTAAACAGCTTCCAGTCGCTTTCGGTTACGTCGCGCATATGTTCTCCGCTCGTCAAACGGGCTTTCCATTTGCCTTTCATTCTATTTGGTTTTCGCTCGCAGGTGCGGATGAGAGGCTCTCTTTAGCCTTCGAGATTGGGCTTGAATGGGTCGTATGCCACAAAACGGGCCTATCTACTACGTTTAATTGGATACCCTCAACCATGCCGGGAAAACGAAAAATAAAACCGCAGGTAGAAGGCCTGTCGATTTTCGAAAAAGGCGGTCATGGTTGGCCCCATCGAGTTAAACGTAGTAGATAGGCCCTTTTCGTGGCGGACCATCAAACGAACGCCGACGCTTGTGCTGCAGCCGCTCCGACCATTCGTAAGTTGCGGTGGAATAGTTCCTAAACTCGACTACTCAAGGCTAAAACCGGAGCTATATCACCGCAACTTAGGGGGGATGGGCGGGGGAGTACTAGTTGGGTGCTGCTGTCGGGCTGGGATGGTTTAGGCTCGCTCGCGATGCTTCCATTGTTTGCGGCACCAGCGCATGAGTGCTTTTACGACCGGGATGGTGATGAGGATTACCCAGGCGGGATGGGGTTGTTCCAGGCAGAGCCACATGTAGAGGAACCATGCCTCGGCACTGACTGAATAGACGACATCGATCAGCTTAGATAAGTGGCGTTGGTCGATAAAGTCGCCAAATGCGTAGTAGACGGGAATCAAAAAGACGAGGAAGAGTCCCGCAGCCCATGTGCCGTAGACAATGCCGAGCACCAGATAGGCGAGGGCGACAAGCGCGGGGAAGGGGAATTTGTTCCATGTACGTCCGACCTTGGTGTGGAAATGCTTGCCATGATGGTCGAGCTTGTCGTGTGCTTCCTTCCAGCTGGAGAACGTCTCGCCGTCGATGGTGACGGTGCCGTCGTCATCGGTATGCACGCTATGTCCATCGTCCTCAAGCGTATCGACATGCACGCCGTCCGGCCCCACATGCACCTCTTCGCCCTTGCGCTCGTTGGTCACATGGATGCCGTTCCAGCCAACATGGACTTCCTCGCCTTTATTGGGATCAATGACGTGGATGCCGCGCGCGAGGGAAATATCGACAAGTGGTTTGTCGCCACAATCGGCGTGCTCGGCAGAATCTTCGGCCTCTTTAGCCTCATCCACCGTTTCGGTGCTGCCGTCCTCTGAGCCATCGGCATCACTAGCCGCTTCCCCATACAACAACTCATCCAGCGACACACCATACAGCGCGGCGAGCGCAATGAGGTTATCGGTATCGGGTGAGGACTCGCTGCGCTCCCATTTACTGACAGCCTGACGACTCACACCCAGCTGGGCGGCAAGCGCCTCCTGAGAAAGCCCGGCAGCTTTGCGGCGATCGACGAGGCGCTGCGCCATCGCAAGATCCATGGTGGTTCCTTTCGTTTGATGGTCGAATCGAATGAGCCGAGTATGCCGAGAACAACCGGTAGCGACCACCATTTCTAGTTAGAATCTGCTCCAACCCTACCGCAACTACCGGTAGCAACCCCTAACGACCAGCCATTTCAGGACAAATGTCAGTGCAAGTAGCGGCCAAGAGCCCCCACTCAGTAAGTTGCGGTGGAATAGTTTCTAGATTCAGCCATTTGAGGGCTAAGCTGGAACTATTTCACCGCAACTTAATTTCAGACCAGGCACCTGTAGCAAGAAGGCGAATAGCCTCGGCGAGTATGTAAACGAAGGGCCCTCCGACCCCGCCCGACGATTTCGATTGGCGACCTTTGACGGAGTCAAGGGAGGAGCCAAATCGAAATACGTCGGGCGGGGTCGGAGGGCCCGATGGGATGGATTTCGGCCGAGGCTATTCGTCGCCGAAGCTGATGCCCAACGCCTTGGCCTCGCGCACCAGATCGCTCTGGGGGTCGACATACTTGAGCTTGCCGGCAACATCCTCGAGCGGCATGTGGCACATCTTGCCGTCGCGCAGGGCGATCATGTAGCCAAACTCGCCGCGCAGGCAGCCAAGCGCGGCCTCGACGCCGCACTGGGTCGCAAAGATGCGGTCCTGAGCGTCGGGCTGGCCGCCGCGCTGCGTGTGACCGGGGATAGCGACACGGGTCTCGCGACCGGTCTTGGCCTCGATCTCCTTGGCGATGTCGTAGACGATCGACGGGCTCGTGCGCTCGGCGAGCTTCTTCTTGTACTCCTTCTTGGACAGCGCCGCGTCCTCCTTGGAGATAGCGCCCTCGGCGACGGCCACGATGGTAAAGCGGCTGCCGGTCTCCATGCGATGCTCGATGGTCTTGATGACCTGGTCCATGTCGTAGGGGATCTCGGGAATCAAGATGACATCCGCACCGCCCGCGACACCGGCGTACAGCGGGATCCAGCCAACCTTGTGGCCCATGATCTCGATGACGAACACGCGGCCGTGGCTTGAAGCGGTGGTGTGGATGTCGTCGATGCACTTGGTGGCGACGTCGATGGCGCTCGTAAAGCCAAACGTCATCTCGGTGCCCCAGGTGTCGTTATCGATGGTCTTGGGCAGGGCGATAACGTTGAGGCCCTCTTCGCGCAGGCGGTTGGCGGTCTTGGTGGAGCCGTTGCCGCCCAGCATAAACAGGCAGTCGAGCTGCAACTTGTGATAGGTGTGGACCATCGCGGGTACCTTCTCGACGCCGTCGGCCTCGGGAATGTTCAGGCGCTTGAACGGCGTGCGGCTCGTGCCCAGAATAGTGCCGCCGCGGGTGAGGATACCGCTAAAATCGGCGGGCGTCATGACACGGAACCTGCTGTAGATAAGGCCCTGATATCCGTCCTCAAAGCCATAAATCTCGATAGGCTCTTCGCTATTGGTCATAAGCGTTTTGACAATGCCGCGCATGGTGGCGTTGAGCGCCTGGCAGTCGCCGCCACTAGTAAGAAGACCGATCCTAAGCATGGTGAATCCTTCCGGGCAAGTTATAACATGCGCATAAGTTTACCCCCGCACACTGTTGATGCGGGGGTAAAACGTGTTAGCTCAAGCGTATGGAAATGTAAGCAACGTCAGGCGAGCGTAAGGACGACGGTGCCAGCTCCTTACAGTGCGAAGGCGTCGACGTCGCCCCAGTGGCGGCGCAGCGTAATAGCGGCAGCGGGCTTGGTATTGTCAAAGACGACCGACCATTGCGTGTTGCTGGTGATGTCTTCCGGATTGGGCTCTTGCGCTGCGGCGCGCAGGGCCTTCCAAGCGACTGCTTCGTCTTGGGCGCCGGCATGGGCGTCAAGGACATCGGCGATGGCGACGGCGCGTTCCTTGCCATGGCCAAGCTCGCCATTCTTTTGGTTGGGCAGCACTTCGTCGCCATAGCAGGCGTAGAAGTTCGTAACCTGGCGTACGGGAGTCGCTTTGAAAGCGCGGTCCGGATCGTACGGATCCCACTCTACTACGCGCGCGTCGCCGGCGGCGTCGTTGATAAAGAAGTGGTAGTCGCGTCCGGCCATGGCGTGCATGTCGTAGGCAGAAAGCAGGTCTACGGCCTCCTGCGTGGTGGCGGCACGGTCGAGCACCAGACGGATGGCGAGCGAAGTGTTGATGACGGGGCGTTGCATGTCCTGGTCACAGGGCTTGGAATCCAGGGTGAGTACGGCAATGGACACGCCGCATTCGTTAACACCGTCGAGCTGGGCAAACGGGCCCATGAGTGCAGCGGTGCGTCCGGCGACGGAGTCAAGCGGAGCGTTGGTGCCCAGGTTGTTGAGGGCCGCAAAGCCGATGGAGGCATAGCCGTCGCGCGGGTGATTGCGCACCAGCAGCGCCGAAGTATCGTCCTTAAAGTCGTAATTGCGACCGGTGCGCACGCGGCCTTCGGCATCTACGGCGACAAAAGCGCTGCAGGCAAACTGGGGCGCCTGGACATGTGCCGGCACACCGGGCAGCACCTGCGCCACCACGGCATCGATGTAGGCCTGGTCGTCGCGCACGCCAGCGGCGATGATGCGGTCGAGGTCGTAGTCGTAGGCGACGTCGATTGCATACAGGTCATAGCCATCCGCATAGTCGGTCAAGCGTTTGAGCGACGCGGCGGACTTGATTTGCTTGCGGTAAACGATGCCGGCGGCAGCGGCAAGGCCGACGGCGGTTCCTGCAACACCGCAGGCGATGGCAATGTTACGTGGCTTCATGACGGCTCCTCTCGTCCTGTTAACGTAATTGTCGCAAAAGGTGTACGGGCATGATGGCTCAACTTGGCGAGCGGCGCGGGATTAAACATGGAATGAAAGGCGCGGCGCTGGCGTGGCGGGGTATGCTGGAGGGGACCATCAACCCAGCGAAAGGGGAGAGCATGACGGATCAGGAAACGCCCGAGCGCGCGCATGTGACGGCCGATGATATCGAGGCCGCCAACGACCTTATCGACTTTATCGAGGCATGCCCCAGCATGTTCCATACGGCGGCGACCATTATGGCCGAGCTCGACGAGGCGGGCTTTACCTACCTGCCCGAGAACGCGGCGTGGGACATCGAGCCGGGCGGTCGCTATTACACGCAGCGCAACACCTCGAGCGTTGTTGCCTTTAAGGTGGGCGAGGACCTGGCCGCGACGTGGGGCGAGGACGGCGTTGCCGGTGACTATCATTTTCAGCTCACGGCGTCGCACAGCGATTCGCCGACGTTTAAGGTCAAGGCCGTGCCCGAGCTTGACGGCGCGGGTGAGACGCTGCGCCTGAACACCGAGGCCTACGGCGGCATGATCGACTACACCTGGTTCGATCGTCCACTGGCGCTCGCGGGCCGCGTGCTGGTGCGCGAGGGCGACCGTATCGAGAGCCGTCTGCTTGCCACCGAGCGCGAGGTCGCTATTATCCCGAGCCTTGCTATCCACATGAACCGCGGCGTTAACGAGGGCTTTGCTCCCAACCGAGCCGTTGACCTTTGCCCGCTTATCAGCACCGGCGAGCTTAAGCAGGGTGACTTCGATGCCCTGGTCGCCGAAGAGCTGGATGTTGAGCTCGAGCAGATCCTGGGTCGCGACCTGTTCCTGGTCAATCGTCAGGATGCACGCATCTGGGGCTGGGCCGACGAGTTTATCTCGACGCCCAAGCTTGACGACCTGGCCTGCGCCTATACCTCGCTACAGGCATTTTTGGGCGCCGAGAACGCGCACGACGTTTCGGTCTTCTGCTGCTTTGATAACGAGGAGGTTGGCTCCGAGACCAAGCAGGGCGCCATGTCGACGTTCTTGGCCGACGCGCTGCGCCGCATTAACGGTTCGCTGGGTTTTGACGACGAGTCGTACCACCGTGCGCTTGCCGCCTCGATGCTCGTGAGCTGCGACAATGCACATGCCGTGCACCCCAACCACGCCGAGAAGTGCGATGCACGCAACCAGGTTGTGCTCAACGGCGGCATCGTCATCAAGGAGGCTGCCAACCAGCACTACTGCACCGACGCCTTTAGCCGCGCGGTGTTCCAGGCTATTTGCGATGACGCCGACGTGCCCACGCAGGCCTTCGCCAACAAGAGTGATATGGCGGGTGGCTCCACGCTCGGCAACCTGTCGAACATGCAGGCGAGCATGCATGCCGTGGACGTGGGCCTGCCGCAGCTGGCCATGCATTCGAGCTACGAGACCGGCGGCGTACGCGACGTGATGTACGCCATCCGCGCTCTCACCGCCTTCTACGAGCGAAACCTAACCATCAACGGCGCCGAAAGCGTGGAGCTCTAAATGCGAGCCGAAGAAATGAAGGCCGAGCGTGGGGCTCAGCTTATTGATCGGGGTTTACAGCTGTTCGTCGCCGCTTGCCATGAGTCAGGGGTCGACGTGTCCAAGGCGCGACCAACAAGTGCTGAAGAACTCAAGCGTAACGCCTATTCGGACCGCTATGACGAGGAGACGGACTGGCTCTAATAAGCGAAGTGTCGAAAACGCTAGATGTATGTTTGATATCACTTTGGCGAGAGTGTTGCAGACAGAACTACCGGTATAGCGCAAGCCAACCTGACTCCATTGCGCCAAACCTACCAAAAAGGGACAGGTTCATTTTGGCAGGTTTTATCTGGACAAATGCCGCAATGCCAACAGCTGGACAGAATTGTTAACACACCGCGGGTTGAGCAAACGTCAGCGAGCGACGTCCAGAGCGAACAAGTTGGCATGAAAAAGGCAAGGCATAGACCTTCTGGTCATGCCTTGCCTTTTGAATGGCAAATTGTCGCTCTGGGCGGCGCGCAGCGTCGACCGGTCCGCCGTTCGTTAGAACGGCGGAACAAGATTAGTGCTCGATCCAACAACGTAAAGTTTCGCCGGCTTGCAGGTGACGCAGGTTCTCCGCGGCGATGTCGACCACATTGTTGAGCGTGGCTGCCAGGTGGAACCAGCCGGAGACGTGCGGTGTGATGAGCATGTTGGGCGCATCCCACAACGGGCTTGTGGCGGGCAGCGGCTCGGGGTCGGTGACGTCGACCGCGGCGCCGGCGAGATGTCCCGACTCCAGAGCGGCAACCAAATCGTCGGCAACCACAAGATCGCCGCGGCCGCCGTTGGCAAAGAAGGCACCCGGCTTCATCGCGGCGAAGAACTCGGCGTTCGCCAGGCCGCGGGTCTCGGGTGTGCTGGGCATAAAGGATGCGACGATGTCGGCCTCGGCCAGGCGCTCGGGCAGGGCGTCCATGCCGTCCATGTCCTCAAATACAATGGGGTAGACGAGCGGATGGCGCTTGATGCCGCGGACGTGTGCACCCATACTGCGGCAGAGCGTGGCGAAGTGGCCGCCGATATCGCCCGCGCCCAGCACCAGCACGTTGGCGTTTTTGAGCGAGGTGACCGGCCCTAAATCCTCCCAGCGATGCTCGCGCTGCAAGTCGTGATAGCCGGGCAAGCGCTTCATCATGGAAAGGACCATGGCAAACATGTGCTCGCTTACGGCCTGGCCGTAGGCGCCCACCGAGCAGGAAAGCTTGGCGTCGGCTGGCACGGTGCCGGCGGCCAAGTAATCATCATAGCCCGCGGTCTGCAGTTGCAGCAGCTGGAGGTGCTCGCACGCGGTAAGCATGTCAGGGTCGATGTTGCCCAGGATTACGTCGGCGTTGGCGACCTGCTCACGCGTGACGGCATCGGCGCTCGTGTAGATAAAGTCCTCGCCCGGAGCGCTCGACTCAAGAATCGCGCGATGGCGGTCGTTGACGGGCAACAAAACCAGAATGTTCACAAGCAGTCCTCTCCGCTCGACCTGCCAAAAAGGGACAGGTTTATTTTGGCAGGTTTTATCAGGCAAAACGTTCAAATAAAAACGCCGGATGCAAGACGAGCGTGCCCGTCAGCATCCGGCGCATCCACGGCTACCAGCTGAGCAGTTCGTAACCGTCCTCGGTCACCACGAGCTGTACCTCGCACTGGGCCGAGTCGCTGCCGTCCTTGGTGCGCACGCACCAGCCATCGCCCTTGCTGATCTTGATGTCGGGCGCTCCGGCGTTGACCATGGGCTCGATGGTAAAGACCATGCCCGGAGCCATGATGGTGTCCACATCGGGCGCCTCGGTGGTAAAGCCGACAAACGGGTCCTCGTGGAACTCCTTACCGATGCCGTGTCCGCCGTACTCGCGCACCACGCTAAAGCCGGCGTCCTCGACCGTCTTTTGCACGGCCTCGGCCATCACGGACAGCGGTAGCCATGGCTTGACGGCCGCCAGACCCGCCTCCACGCTGGCGCGGGTGACGTCGACCAGGCGCTGGCGCTCGGCCGAGACCTCGCCGATGCAGAACATACGGCTCGAATCACTAAAGTAACCGTCTAGGATCGTAGAGCAGTCCACGTTGATGATGTCGCCCTCGTGCAGCACATCCGCATCGCAGGGGATACCGTGGCAGACGACGTCGTTGATCGAGGTGCACACGCTCTTGGGATAGCCCTCGTAGTTAAGATCGGCCGGCGTGCCGCCGTGCTCGACGGTGTAGTCGTAGATCATCTGGTCGATCTGGTTGGTGGTCATGCCCGCAGCGATGTGTTCGCCCACATAATCGAGCACGCCCACGTTGATGGCTGCCGAGCGCTTGATGCCCTCGATATCGGCGGGCGTCTTGTAGAGCGTACGGGGCAGAACCTCCCAGCCCTCTTCCCACAGGCGCTCAAGGCGCTCATCAAAGGCGCTATGGCATTTCTTGTATTTCTTGCCGCTGCCGCACCAGCAAGCGTCGTTGCGGCCAGGCACGGGTTCTTTGTCATACATGGCTAACTTCCTTTCATCCGCAGCTAGTATAGTCCACCCACGCGTCCATAAGAGTTTGCGGTGATATAGTTCCGATTTAAGCGGTTTAACAGCATAAACAGGAACTATATCACCGCAACTGATGGAGCGGAATGGCGGACACTGGCTGCTGTGTGGTTTTGCTAGTAGCTCACTTGGCAGGGGATGCCAAGGGCGCGTACGCGCGCGGCAATGGCGTCGAGCACCTCGGGCGCTGCTTTGGCAAGGCCGGCGACCGGTGTCTCGCGCGCTACCGTGTAGATGGTCGCTTCTTGTGGGCGAATGCGCTCAAGCGCCGCGAGCCAGGGGGCAACGTACTCCTCGCCGGTGTTGTCGATGAGCTTGCCCTGATACTCACCGGTCAAAAAGATCGTCTGGATAATGACATGACCGTCAAAGCTTGCGAACGTCTCGATCTGGTGCTCGACGTCGTAGGTGCCAACAGGCTGGTCGAGCAGCTGGATAAACGCCGGGTCGACGGTATCGAGCTTAAGAATGTTGTCGTCGACCATCATGAGCGCGTCGTGCACCTCGGGACGGTCGGCGCGCGTGCCGTTGGAAAGCACGGCGATCTTGGAGTTTGGGGCAAGCTCGTCGCGCAGCGCGACGGCGCCGGCGATGGCCTGCGGAAACTCCGGTGCGGCAGCGGGCTCGCCGTTGCCTGCGAAGGTGATCACATCGGGGAGCTCGCCCTCAGCTGCCATCTCGCGCAGCTTTGCCTCGAGCGCGTCGAGTACCACGGCAGCTGTGTTGTACGGCTCATGGCAGGGACGCTCGGCGTTGAGGCCGTTTTCGCAGTACATGCAGTCGAACGTGCAGATTTTGCCGCTGGCCGGCATCATGTTGACGCCGAGCGAGAGACCAAGGCGACGGCTGCGAACGGGCCCAAAGATGGGGCTGGCATTCAAAAACGTAGACATAGGCATATGCTCCTCAAGACAATTGTGCCTAAGCATAGCATCGGCTCCAAAGCAAGGTGCGGGCCCTTGCTTTACAAGTTTCGTTTTTTCACGTCGCTCATTATGCCGTGCCATGAAAAGCCTCGGGTCGGGTACAGTTAATCTGTTAACAAGGCGCAAGGCAATGCGGGTCCATCCAACCGCACTGACGTGCAACTGGATGAGCATTGATGATGGGGGCACAACATGGATTTTACGGTCGAGAATGCGGGCACCACGATTGCCTGTCGCGAATATGCCGGCCCGGATGTGTTGCCTGATACTCCTGCCTTGGTGTGCGTGCACGGCGCCTGTGTCGACGGCACATTTTTCGACGGCATCGCTTGTGAGCTCAGCCGCAACTACCGCGTAATTGCCTACGACCGCCGCGGCTGCGGTGGCAGCAGCGATGCGACAGACGGCAGCTATGATCTTGCCGCTCAGGCCGCCGACCTGCAAGCCGTGATCGAACACGTTGGCGCTCCGGCAAATGTGCTTGCGCATAGCGCCGGTACGTTGGTGGCGCTGGAGCTTTTTCGCACCGAACCCCATCTCGTCGCCCGTGCGATTCTACATGAACCGGCTGTGTCGGCCGAAGGCGTCGGCATGGGCGCAGCTCCGGTTTTGCTCGATATGATTGCGGCTGGAAAGGTTTCAAGGGCGCTCCGGCTTTTCTTGGGAGCCCTCGGCGACTTGGACCCCGAGGCTCCTGGGACGACCGAAGCGGAAGTCAAACATGCCCTGCGCAATGGTCGTTGCTTTATGGCGAACGAATATGGAACAAATATGACATATGCTCCCGACTGGGAGCGCGCCCGCGCGTCAAAGGCGGTGTCGGCCGTGTTTTTGGGCGAGCTTTCGGTCGGCACGCCCCGCGAGGCTGGTACGAGGGTGGCGGCTGAGCTTTTGGGCTGTCCACTCGTAATGGTTCCCGGCGCGCATAACGGTCTGCGCGATCGCCCCGTTACGGCGGCAAACGCCGTTCGCGATGTCTTGGAGCGTTAGCACACCCGATGACCTGCGGGGAGAGGGGCTGTTAGCGTTTCGTCATTGTTAACGAATGCGCCAATAACCACGCGCCCGCGGCTCCATCACCGCCGTTTGCCAGGTCATAAAAATGTAACGATAATCGCGCGTTTACCTTCAGCTGTTAGATGTTACCCTTGTACCAATTGATATGCACCGTTGCCGTGCGTAACGATAGAAGGGGCCCCATATGCTCAATAATCACGAGGTCAATCTAACCGACGAGGAGGCTGCCGCTGAGGTCGCCCGCGTCGCGAAGACCTACCCCGTGGTGCGTTTGCTGTCGGCCGATCAGATTAAGAGCGAGCCTAACTGCCTGCTCGCCGGCAATCGGTGCCCTTGTCTGCGTCAGGCAAGTCTTGAGGCCTTGGCAGGTTCCGATGATGTATCGGAGCAGCTGCTCAATGATGGTACCGAGTACCGCGCTCGCCTGCGCCCTCTGAAGGTCGAGGGCGAGCCTCACGTCCTGCTGATGGTGCGTCCGATCGATGAGCGGGAGGCTGCAGAAGAGGACCTTGTCTACACCGATGTGCTGACGAGCGTGCGCAATCGCCGATATTACGAAGAAAAGCTCCGTAGCGCTCGCATGAAGGCTGGCGTGGCGGTGATCGACCTTGATGATTTTAAGGTCTTCAACGATACGTGCGGCCGTCATGCCGGCGACCTTGCGCTCGGTGCTGTGGCGACGGCCATACGCAGCGGAATTCGTTCGACTGACGAGCTCGTACGCTATGGCTGCGACAAGTTTGTGGTCGTCATGCCCAATATTCCCTCCGATGACTTCACCCGTCGCCTGCATCAGGTGTCCGATGCCGTTCATGCCACGATTGTTCCGGGCCATGAGTACGTGAGCTTGACGGCATGTGTTGGTGGCGTTCGCATTCATGGCGAGACGGTCGATGAGGGCGTTGGCCGCGCTGTCCAGTTATTGAGCCGCGCTAAGGCAAAAGCCGGTACGGTCGTGACCGATGCCGATTCCATCGAAGCCTTCCAAAGCGAAAAGCCTTTGGTGCTTATTGTCGATGACTCCGAGATGAACCGAGCCATTCTCAACGAGATGCTCAAGGACGAGTATTGCATCCTCGAGGCCGCCAACGGTCGTACGGCGCTCGACATGGTCGACCGCTATGGCGATGAGTTGTCGCTCGTGCTGCTGGATATTGCCATGCCAGGCATAAGCGGCTTTGAGGTGCTGGCCGATCTGTCGCGCCGATCGGGTATCGACAATCTGCCTTTTATCATGATTTCGAGCGAAGATTCCGATGATATGGTTCTGCGCGCGTACGAGCTGGGTGCCTCGGACTATATCAACCGCCCGTTTGACTCCCGTGTCGTGCGCCGCCGTGTAAGCAACACCATCCGCCTATACGCCAAACAGCGCCGCCTGACGAACCTGCTGTCCCAGCAGTACAACGAGCGCGTCAAGAACAGTCGCATGCTCATCGACATGCTTGCCGGCGTCATGGAGCTTCGCAATGGCGAGAGCGGCAGGCACGTTACGAATATCGAAAAGCTGACCGAGCTGCTGCTTGACTGTCTGGTCCGGCGTAGCGACACCATCTCCCTCGATAACGAGGAACGCTCCACGATTGCCCTGGCTTCGGCGTTGCACGATATCGGCAAGATGTCGATTGACGATGCGATTCTCAACAAACCTGGGCGCCTTACGCCCGAGGAGTTCGAGATTATGAAGACGCATACCACGATCGGCGCCGACATGCTGCGTGAGCTGGGTAGCCATCACGCCGGCAATGCGCTTATGGAATATGCGTACCAGATTGCGCGTTGGCACCACGAGCGCTGGGACGGCAAGGGTTATCCCGATGGCCTTAAGGGCGATGAAATTCCCATTGCCGCACAGGTGGTTTCGGTGGCCGACGTGTACGATGCCCTGACGAGCGTGCGCGTGTACAAGGACGCTATCCCGCACGAGGAAGCGATTCAGATGATCCTGGATGGTAAGTGCGGCACCTTTAACCCGCTGCTGCTCGATTGCCTACTCGAGGTGCAAGACCAAATTGCCGAGACGTTGGCACACCCCGCTGACGTCGTCGCGTTTCCCACGATTTAGTTTGACCAAAGGAGTTTAACCCATGATTTCCATGCGTGAGGCGTATGAGAAGATTGGCGCCAATTATGATGACGCGTGCGCTCGGCTGATGGGCGAGGAAATGCTTGCCCGCTTTGCCCTCAAGTTTTTAGATGACGAGAGCATGGACAAGCTGGAGGCTGCCATGGCGGCAGGAGACGCCAAGGGTGCGTTTATGGCGGCGCACACACTCAAGGGCGTGAGCCAGAACCTGGGATTCGATAATCTGTACGAGCCGGCGGTCGTGGTAACCGAAGCGCTGCGTGGCGCCGATGCCGTTGACGGCGCTCGCGAGGGAATGCATGCGTTGCAGCAGCAATATGCGGCTACGATGTCGGCCCTGCGCGAGGCGGCTGAATAAGAGGCTGCGAGCCTTGGGCTGTGTGCCTGCCGCGTATAGGCAAAAGGGCGCCCCGTCGGACCATGTGGCCGGCGGGGCGCCCTTTTGTGTCGTGCTGTCCGTGAACTAGCGAGCCTGCTTAACCTTTGCCGCTGCCTCGACAAACGACTTCCACAGGTTAAAGTCGGTCTCGAGCGTCTGCCAGGTGTACTCGGGATGCCATTGCACGCCCAGGCAGAAAGGCTGGCCTTCGACTTCGATGCACTCGGGAACGCCGTCGGTTGCCTTGGCGACCAAGCGCGTGCTTTTACCCAGACGATCGACGCAGCAGTGGTGTGCCGAGTTGGTCTGGATCAGCCTGTGCCCGCCAACCGCGCGCTCCAACAACGAACCCGGCACGACCTCGACGGGATGCACGGGGTCGTTGAGCACGTGGGTATGGCGCCACTGCGTGCGGCCCTCGCGCGCGCCCAGACTCGGTACGTCCATGCACAGAGTGCCACCGGTGGCGACATTGAGCAACTGCGTGCCGCGGCAGGTGGTAAGGAGCGGCTTTTTGGCGCGGAGCACCTCGCCGACCAGCTTAAACTCAAAGCTATCGCGGATCTCGCAGCAGAGGGTGGGGTCGTAGGGTCGATCATCGCCCCAACGTTTGGGATTGACATCGGGGCCGCCGGGAATGGCGATGCCGTCGGCGATATCGACGTAATGACGGATGACCTCAATGTCCTCGGTGATGGACATCTGCAGCGGCAGGCCGCCAGCGGCAAGGATGGCATCGACAAAGACACTTGCGATTTCCTCGTTGGGGGAGAGCATCTCGGTTAAAAACGGCTCTGCCTCTTCCCAGCGCGGTGCGACGAGGATGAGTGGGCGGTCGGCGGGGGCGACGTCGACGTGCGGGGTGTAGGACGATGAAGTACGAGTTCCGATCATAGGTGTAACTTTCGAGTTTGGATGGGCATGGCGGGTAGGTGGGCGGTCTGGTTAGTGGCCCTTGATGGAGTTGAGGAAGTCCTGGGCGCGCTTGGTCTGGGGGTGGTCGAAGAACTCGTCGGGCGTGCCGGTTTCCACGATCTGGCCGTCGGCCATAAACACGACGCGATCGGCCACGCGACGGGCAAAGTTCATCTCGTGCGTAATGACGATCATCGTCATGCCCTGCTGGGCCAGACGGACCATGACCTCGAGCACCTCGTTGATCATCTCGGGGTCAAGGGCACTCGTGGGCTCGTCAAAGAGCATGGCCTTGGGTTGCATGGCAAGCGAGCGGGCGATGGCTACGCGCTGTTGCTGGCCGCCCGAGAGCTGTGCGGGCACCTTATCGGCCTGCTCGGCCACGCCCACGCGGCTCAGCAGGTCCATGGCGCGCTCACGGGCCTCGTCCTTGGAGACACCCAGCACATCGACCGGCCCCAGCATGACGTTTTGCAGTACGGTCATATGTGCGAACAGGTTGAACTGTTGGAACACCATGCCCAGCTCGGCACGCATGCGGGTAAGGTCCTTGCCTTCTTGCGGCAGGGGTTCGCCCTCGATGAGGATCTCGCCCGAGTCGATGGTTTCCAGGCGGTTGATGGTGCGGCACATGGTCGACTTGCCCGAGCCCGAGGGACCGATCACAACGACGACCTCGCCGCGGTCGACCGACAGATTGATGTCGTTGAGAACGTGTAGCTCGCCATAGTGCTTATCGACGTGTCTGAGCTCGATCAGCGGCTGATTGCCGGTGGAAGAGGTGCTCTGTGCCATGGTACTCGGCTCCTTATGACTCGAAATGGTAAAGCATTAGCGGATGATGGTCGCGCCGGTCTTGTGCGAAACGTAGACAGCGGCCTTGTTGATCGCGACGTTGATGAGGATGTAGATGACCGCGATAACCAGGTAGACCGACACGAGGGCGTCGTAGTTGGTAATGAGCACGCGGGCATTTTGCATGAGGTCGGGGTAGCTCACCACATAGGCGACGGTGGTGTCTTTGACTACGACCACGAGCTGCGAAATCAACGACGGAATGATAAACCGAATCGCCTGCGGCAACACGATTTTAAAGGTGATTTTAGCTTTGGAGAGACCGAGTGCCTGGGCGGCTTCGACCTGGCCGCGCGGCACGGCGTTGACGCCGGCACGGAAAATCTCGGCGAGTACGCCGGCGGCAGCGAGCGCGACGGGAAGCGTGAGCATCCAAAACGACGGCAGCGCAATCTTGTACTGGGGCAGCACCAAAAAGAAGAAGTAGATGAACAGCAGGCTCGGTACGCCGCGGAAGAAATCGGTGAGTACACGGCAGACCAGCTGCAGCGGCTTAATGTCGCTCGTGCGGCCGAGCATGAGGGTCAAGCCCAGCACCAGCGCGATGGCGCCAGCGGTGAGTGCGACCTTGACGGTGCCCTCAAAGCCGGCAAGCAGGAACTTCCAGGTGGTGAGGTGCGTAAAGAAATACCAATAGTGGACCGAAAGCTGGCCGGTCACATAAAAGCGCTGCAGTACCAGGGCGGCGAGCGCGGCGACGGCAACAAGCGAGATGGCGGTGCCGATGCGAATCTTGGCGCGCATCTTGGGGCCGGGAGCCTCGTAGAGCGCATCGCGCATGGTGAGCACAGAGGTGGAGTGCTTGCTCATCGGAGGATTCTCACCTTCTTATCGATGTAGTTGCCAATATGGCTCACCACAAAGGCCGTGCCCAGGTAGCCGAGCGCCGAGATAAAGAACGCGGCGACGCCGCCGAGCGAGCGGGTATTGATGTAGCTCACCACACCGGTGAGCTCCTGCGGTTGCAACGGCACCTGACTGCCGAGCGCGGTGGTGAGCATGACGGCGATAAAGAGGTTGGTCATGGGCAGCACGCTCGAGCGCAGCGCCTGCGGAATCACGATCTTGGCGAGGATGCGGCTGAAGCTCATGCCCAGCGAACGGGCGGCTTCGACCTGACCGACGCCAACGGTGTTGATGCCGCTCATAAAGTTCTCGGAGCCAAAGGCCGAGCCCAAAAGGACCGTGGCGACGATAACGCAGGTGCGGTAGGGCAGGACGACCTTGAGCGGCGGCAGCGCATAGACGACGATGATGAGCAGCGCGATGCCGGGGATGTTACGGAAGACCTGGACATACAGGTCGCCAAAGACGCGCAGCGGCTTGAGCGGCGACACGCGCATCACGGTGACGGCGACGGCCAGTGCCATGGCGATGGCAAACGACTCAAGCGTCATGCCCCAGGTTGCTAGCAGCGCGTCGATATAGTTCTGGCCATAGAGCGACCAGAGCTCGGAGAGACTCATGCGGACCTCCCGCCGATAAGGAAAGGGGCTTCCGTGTGTACGGAAGCCCCGACAACTCTGTGAGGAAACAGTTTACCGCAATAAAGCGCATCGTGCGTTTCCATATGGTTTCGTTGCGGCTGTTACTAGGCTCGTTGCCTAGGCGCCGATCTCGGGCAGCTCGGGAACATTGGTGTCGCCCGTACGGTCGCCGATGCAGATCTGCCACAGCTCGGTCCAGGTGCCATCATCCTCGATCTTCTTAAGGAAGTCGTTGACAAAGGCGACGCCGTCGGAATCGAGCGGCAGACCGATGCCATAGGGCTCCTTGCTGCCGAAGGGCTTGCCGGCAATCTTGTACTTGCCGGGCTCGCGGACCAGGGCGCTCTGCTGCATGTTGTTGTCGATGACGTAGGCGTCAACACGACCCTGCTGGAGTGCCTGGCGGGCCTCCTCGTCGGTCTTGAACTCCTGCTGGCTGGCCTTGGGGGCGAACTCCTCCAGGATGGCAGGGCCGTTGGAGCCGGACTGGACGGCGACGTTCTTGTCGGCCAGGTCGTCGACGCTCTTGATGTCGTCGTTATCGGCGAGCACCAGGATGGCCTGCTGGGTGTAGTAGTAGGGGCCGGCGAAGGAGACGAGCTTCTTGCGTTCGTCAGTGATGGTGTAGGTGGCAAAGACAGCGTCGACCTGGCCGTTCTGCAGGACAGACTCGCGCGTGTCCGAGGTCACCTGGGTAATCTCGACCTTGTTCTCGCCCAGAATGTAGTTGGACAGGAGTTGTGCGATACCGGCATCGAAGCCGCGGGTCTGACCGTCTTTCTCGTTGAGGAGGGAGAAGAGCGTGGAGGTCTGAACGCCACCGATCTTAAAGACGCCGGCGTCCTTGATGGCCGTCGCCCAGGTGCTGGCGGCGATGGCGTCGTCATCGGCCTTGGGGCCGTCGTTGACGAGCTTGTCGAATGCCTTGGCATCGAGCGTGGCGGAAACCTCGGTATCCTCGGAGCCCTTGGGGGAGCCGGCGGCGGAACCCTTGTCGGCCTCGGCGCTGGTGTCAGAGCAGCCGGCAAGACCAAGGCCGGCGACGGTTGCGAAGGTGGCGGCAACGAAGCCGCGGCGGTCGAGAACGACCTGCTGGGAGAGGTTCTTGCTCATGGTAGAACACCTTTCTCAATAAAATCCCTAGCGGTTGAGTAGAGTTATACCCTATCCCGCTCAAATGGGTCAACACGAAATAACTCAGAAACATACTTACCTTATGGGTTATTCTACCTACCAAAAAGGGACAGGTTTATTTTGGCAGGTTTTATCTGGGTAAACGTCGATTATTGCAGCTGGGACGCTAGCTTTTAGCTGGGGCGGGCGCTCGCAGCGGTCGCTATAATGGCGGCAACGCGACACATATATAAGTAAGGAGATCGCGTATGAACGGTTATTCGTTTTTCGCGCCGACCAAGGTTTTGTTTGGCGCGGGCAAGCTGAGCGAGCTGGGCGCGCAGAAGCTACCCGGCACCAAAGCGCTCATCGTTACCACCGGCGGCAACTCGGTCAAGCGCTTTGGATACCTGAAGCGCGTGGAGGCGGAGCTCGACCGCGTCGGCGTGGCGCACGAGCTGTTCGACCGTATTGAGCCCAACCCGCTGCGCGAGACCGTCAACGCAGGTGGCTGGATGGCGCGTACCCATGGCTGCGACTTTGTCCTCGCGCTCGGCGGCGGTTCGGTCATGGACGGCAGCAAGGGCATCTGCGCGGTGGCGGCAAACCCGCATACCGATACCGAGGGTAACGAATGCCCCGGTGACATCTGGGACTTTGTGAATGGTGGCACTGCACTCGGCCTGCCGATCCCCAACGATCCGCTGCCGCTTGTTTGCGTGACCACCACGGCGGGTACCGGCTCCGAGGTCGATGCGGGCGGTGTCTTGTCCTGCGAGGACAATGACGAGAAGCTTCGTCTGGGCGATCCGCGTCTGTTTCCGGTGCTTTCGGTCGTCGATTCCGAGCTCATGGTGAGCGTCCCGGCGCATCTGACCGCCTATCAGGGATTCGACGCCCTGTTCCATTGCGTTGAGTGCTACATCTCAAATACCAACACGCCCATGGGTGACATGATTTGCCGCGAAGGCATCCGCCGTGCCGCCGCGGCGCTGCCCACGTGCGTCAATAATGGCGATGACCTGGAGGCGCGCTCGAGCCTTGCGTTTGCCAACACGCTCGGCGGTTATGCCATGGATGCCTCGGGCACCACGGGCTCGCACGGTCTTGAGCACGGCATGAGCGCGCATCATCACGACCTGCCGCACGGTGCCGGTCTCATTATGATCGCCCGTGCCTATCACACGTGGATGATCGATCACGGTGCCGCACCCGAGCGCTATATCGACATGGCGCGTCTGATGGGTAATGCCGCCGCGGATGATCCGCACGATTTTGTGGTTGAGCTAACGCGCCTGATGGAGGCTTGCCATGTGGCAGACCTCGCCATGAGCGAGTGGGGGATTACAGTCGAAGAGCTGCCGGCCATCGCGCACAACGCTCTGACGACCAACGGCGTCCTGTTTAGCCACGACCCCGTAACACTGACCGACCCCGACGTCGTCGAAATCCTCAAGAACAGCTACTGCTAATTGCCTTGCTGCTTTGTCTCGATCTGTAACATCTGCAGCCGTTTTTGCCGAGTGACTGTTACAGATCGAGATTATCTCCTTAGGGGAATTCGAATGTCTCAACCTGTAACATCTGGACGGCCAAAAGGTCTCTATCTGTTACAGATCGAGACAAACAACAGGGGCAAAGACGGTTTGTCTCGATCTGTAACAGTTAGACGGGAATTCGGGCCCTAGATGTTACAGATCGAGACAATTGAGCTGTGAAAACAAAAACCTCCGCAGGGGTGCTTCCCTTGCGGAGGTTTTCTTACTCGTTGAGTAGCCTTACGGCTTCGGCGGCCATGTTCTCGACCGTCATGCCGTTCTGAGTGAGCAGCTCGTTGGGATCGTAGCGGTCGGGGAAGCCCTTGGCGATGCCGAAGGTGCGCGTGCGTAACGGCGTGCAGGCCAAATAACATGCCACGCGCTCGCCCCAGCCGCCGTCCAAGATGCCGTCCTCGAGGGTGACGACAACGCGATGCTCGGCGGCAAGACTGTCGAGGAACTCGCGGTCAAGCTCGGTTGCGAAGCGCGGATTGACGAGCGTGGCCTCGATACCGTACTCGGCAGCCAAGCGGTTTGCCACGCGCTCGCCCAGCTCAAAGAAATCGCCAAGTGCGAGCACGGCAACGTCGCGGCCCTGACGCACCACGTTGTAGCGAACGGCGCTGTAGTCGGTGTCCTCGGCGGGCGCCAGATCGGGACGGCTCACCAGGCCGATGCCCGGTACGCGGATTGCCGCGGGATGCTCGCGGTGGTCGAGCGACCAGCTCAGCATGGACAGATATTCCTCCATGCAGGCCGGCACTAGGTAGCGCATGTTGGGAAGAGCGCCCAGCATGGAAATATCGAAGAACGAGAGGTGCGTCTCGGATGTGGTGCCAAAGATCGACGCGCCAAACACCAAGATGGTTGCGGGGGCATCGTTGAGGCACAGGTCGTGCCACAGTTCGTCGTAGGCGCGCTGCAAAAACGTGCCGTACACACCAAAGACTGGCTTGGCGCCCGAGCGCGCAAGCGCGGTGGCAAAGGTCACGGCGTGCTCTTCGGCAATGCCCACGTCGACAAACTGCTTGTCTGCCGCGGCGCGAAGCTCGGGCGTAAAGCCCATGATATAGGGTGTGGCAGCCGTGATAGCGACAACCTGCGGGTCGTTCGCAATAGCGGCGTTGAGTGCCTCGCCCGTAATATCGGCATAGGTGCGCGGTGCGGGCTCGCTCGGGTGGCCCGGGCAAAGTTTGCGGCCGGTTGCCATATCGAAGGGCCCCACATGATGCCAGTGCTCGGGGTCGCTCTGGGCTGGCTCAAAGCCCTTGCCCTTGGCGGTGGAGACATGCAGCACGATGGGGTGATCGATATCGCGCAGCTCCTGCAGCGTATCGACCAGCGCTTGGACATCGTTACCGGCGTCCAGGTAGCGATAGTCGAGCCCCAGCGCGCGGAAAACGTTGCGCTCACAGGTGCCGTTGCTGGCGCGCAGCTCGGCCAGATTGCGATAGAGGCCACCGTGGTTTTCGGCAATGGACTGGTCGTTATCGTTGACGATAATGATCAAGTTGCTGTCGAGCTCGGCGGCATTGTTAAAGCCCTCAAACGCCAGGCCGCCCGAAAGCGAACCGTCGCCAATAACAGTAATGACGTTATACGTGTCGCCCGCCAGGTCGCGCGCGTGGGCAAGGCCGCAGCCCAAGCTCACCGAGGTCGAGGTGTGGCCCATGGCGAACAGGTCGTGCTCGGACTCGTTGGGATTGGCAAAGCCAGAAGCCTCACCATAACGCTCCGGATCGATATAAGTGTACGCGCGCCCAGTCAGCGCCTTGTGGGCGTAGGTCTGGTGCGACACGTCAAAGACAATTTTGTCGATGGGGGAGTTAAACACGCGATGGAGCGCGACCGTGAGCTCAACGACGCCCAGGTTGGGGGCAACGTGTCCGCCGACAGCGGCGGAGCTTTCGAGGATGGCGTGGCGAATCTCGTCGCAGAGCTGCGGGAGCTCGGCGCGATTAAGAGCCTTGACGTCCTCGGGCGTTGTCGTTTGCGTAAGCAGCATCGTTGTGGGTTACTCCATGCGAATCGAGCGCCGGCGCTCCCTCGGCCGGCACAATTGCACAAAACAGTCTCGCACATTTTGGCGTTTGATATGTGACGGCGGCGCGGTAATTCGCCAACTGGCGGGGCAAAACGTTTTGTCCGATGCCATACTAGTAAATTCGATGATGATTTTATTCAATGCGTGCAGTCCGTGGTTTGCCGCCGTGAGCCGCTGGAAGGAGGCAGCATGTCCAGTGCCGTTCGTGCCGAGAAAATCGCGCGCGAGGTCGACGATGCCGCCCGCCAGCTGGCCCAGGCGGGCCGCTTGGACCTGACGCACGAGTTTATCCAGCATGGTGACGTGACGGTCTATGCACATGTGACTTCGGTAGCGCGGGCGAGCCTGTCCTTTGCCGAGCGCTTGGGCCGTGCTGGCATTTCGGTCGACCGTGCCTCGCTGCTGCGCGGAGCCCTGTTACACGATTACTTTCTCTACGATTGGCACGACCCCGACCCGAGCCATCGCCTGCACGGATTTCGGCATCCGTTTTTTGCCCTGGCGCGCGCGGAAGAAGATTTTGAGCTGACGCCGCGCGAGCGGAATATTATCGTGCGGCATATGTTTCCGCTGGTGCCGGTGCCGCCGACGTGTCGTGAGGCTTGGATTGTATGCCTGGCAGACAAATGGTGCGCGCTGCGCGAGACAGTCGCCGGCCGCCTGCCGCGCAAGGACGAGGCGGACGATGGCGTGAGTAAAGCATCGAGCGAAAAGAGGAGAGGGTAGACGGTGGAAACCGCGATCGATATGGCGTTTGGCGGTGCGACGCTTGCCGCCTGTCCGCTCTCGGCATTGGTACTCTCGTTTGCTTTTTACGGGCTTTGCGGCTGGGCTTGGGAGTCGACAGTATGCGCCATGCTCAACCAAGGACGCTTCGCCAACAGCGGATTTTTGCTGGGGCCTTGTTGTCCTATCTATGGTGTGGGCGGCATAGCCTGCTGGCTTTTGCTGCGCGGAATTCCGGATGCCTCGAGCCAGTTTGTCGCCGCGGCGCTTGTGTGCAGCGTAATCGAGTACAGTGTGGGCCTCCTATTGGAAAAGACAACAGGCGCTCGCTTTTGGGACTATTCGCACCTGCCGTTTAACCTGCACGGACGCATCTGCCTGTACTGGGCCTGCGCGTTTGGCTTGGGTGCGTTGTGCATTTGCCGCGTAGTGGAACCGGCGGTGTTGGGCTTGCTCGACCATTTGCCGGTGCTGATTGTGCGGCTGTTCGCCTTTATCGTCGCTGTCGCGATGATGGTCGACGCGGCATGCTCTTTGGCCAGTTGGCGCCGCCTGTCCGATCAGCTGGAGTGTGTGCGTGCCGACCTTGCCGACCGCATCAATGAGTCGCTTGCCGATGCGTCTGACTCCATGCTCGAACGTATTCCCGATTCGGCGATTGACTCGGTGGCGCAGACGCATATCCGCAGCCGTGCCGTTAATGCGTGGCTGGCTGAGCTGGGCGACGCAACGCTCGATGCCCTGCGTGAGAAGGCTTCGATGCCGACGTTTATCTCGGACGGCGCTCATGGTCTGGCGCTTGCCGCCCGCCGCGTGGCCGATGCCGCGCCGAGCGTGCCCCATCCGTCGCTCGCCCGTCTCCGTGCCGGCAGGCGCGCGAGCCGTCCGGTGCCGAGTGTGTCGCTCAGTCGTCGCGACCTGCGCTTCTTCAATGCCTTCCCGCGTCTGCGCATCAATCGCTACGAAGGTGTCATTCGAGCAACTAATCTCCGCGACCGCGCTCACGAGCTGTTTCGGCGTTAGCCGGGACGGGTGTGCTCGCGGCCCCCTTGCTCGCGTATTTCCCGTTCGTTTCGCGCCCGTTGCCGCGCCGTTTCCAAGATTGCGGCGCCGTTGGAGACGGCAAGATCTGGGTCGAGCCGGTCGAGGAAGTTATCCGCATCCGTACCGGCGAATACGGCTCTTCTGCGGTATGGGACAATCTTTCGACTGACGGGCGCGCCTCTCTCGGGGCGCGCCCGTTCTCGTCTACAATATCGTGCAGACGAAGGAGAGGCACGCCCATGATCAAGATGTTTGCGAGTGACTTAGACGGAACGCTGCTCAACGCCCTGCACGAGGCGGATGGGACCATCCGCCGCGCCATTCGCGAGCTGATCGAGGACGGCCTGCATGTGGTTCCCGCGACCGGACGCTCGACGCTGCCGATCGGCGAGCATGGCTTTACGGGCCTGGCGCTTGACGCCTGCTGCTCCAACGGATCCATCGTGCGCGACAGCCATGGCGAGGTGCTCAAGACTTGGACTATCGACCCGCAGATTACCGAGGAGCTGCTCAAGGAGTTTCCGGATATCTGTTTTGATTGCTCCACGCCCGACGGCATGTTCTCGAGCGGATCGTTCGAGATGCACCAAGCGGGTTTTAAGAAGGACAGTCCTATCAAGCGTATCGTGATGCGCGGCATGCGTGCGCGTGGCGGGTATCACGAGGAGCAGTATTT
The DNA here is from genome assembly GCA_902470345.1 of uncultured Collinsella sp. GTDB lineage: Bacteria > Actinomycetota > Coriobacteriia > Coriobacteriales > Coriobacteriaceae > Collinsella. Next base: position 13,676 of record CABRGB010000007.1, on the reverse strand, counting down.
CGACCAGTCGATCAGTGGCATCCTGCGCCACGATGTGTGCAAGATCAACTGTCGCGTGACCTCGCCCGAGCTGGAGCGCGACCTTAAGGCCTATCTTGCCGAGCGTTCGGACCGCGTGGTCAATGCGCCGTTCGATCCGGTGATGTTTGAGATCACGGACGTGGCGTGCAACAAGGGCGAGAGCGTGGCCTGGCTGGCGGGCTACTACGGTATTGCCGAGGACGAGGTCGCGGTCTATGGCGACGGCGGCAACGATATCGCCATGCTCAAGCGTTTCCGTCACAGCTACGCGACCAAAAACGCTAGCGATGCGGCTAAAGCCGCCGCGAGCGCAACTATCGGCAGCTGCATGGTCCACGCCGTCCCCAAACACATGCTCGCCACCATGCACAAGCAAAACTCTCGCACCATCATCGAATAATGTGACAAAGGGACTGTCCCTTTGTCACAGCTGACGCTGGTCTCTTGAAATACGAACAAACATTCGCATATCTAACTGCGCTTTGATAGAATTGATACTGTTGGCGGCAGTTCCATGTGCCGGGCAACGCCCTCCATCTGATGGGAGGTGATGCCCATGACCGATCTGATTGATTTCGTGAGACTTCTGACCGCTTTGGTCTCGTTCTCCACGGCGCTTGTCGGCCTTTCCGAGGCACTCAAGCAGCGTTCGAAGCGCAACAGAAGGGGTCGCCGCCGCTAAGGCGTTGACCCCCTAATGCAAACAACGGCGCTGCCCAGCTTTCCAGAACTTGGGCTGCCGTCGACACTATTCTACCCACGAATGACATTTTGAACAATCGGTAATGCCGCTCCAAAAGCCAGGCACAACTGGCACAACCTAGGCGGTCGCTGAATATGGCAAAGAAACTGTCCCTTTATCACATCCAAAATATTGCCTTTACGTGTTGATGCACACGGTGTGCAATAATACTCGCACTGTGCAATAGCGCACAGGCTGAGTAACAAGGAGGACGCTTGTCCCAGCTCGAGAAATGCGATCGCCGGTCCCTTCGCTCACAGCGTGCCCTTCGCCAGGCACTTGCCAGCGAACTTGCCGAAAGCGGCGACCTTTCGCGCATTAATGTCGCGTCGCTCACCGAGCGCGCTGGCCTTACGCGCCGCACGTTCTATTCGCACTACCGCGATATTCCCGACTTTATCAATCAAATCGAGGACGGCTTGCTGGCCGAGATCCGTGAGCGCATTGAGCTTATCACCGCGGCTCAACTGCCCGATCTCTATCACAACATCGATGAGCTCGAGCCGGCGCCCGGTTCGGTTGAGCTGCTGCGTTATCTTGCGGCCAACCGCGACTTAATCGGTGCGCTGCTGGGTCCGGGCGGCGACCAGGCCTTCATTAAAAGGATTATCGATACCGCGCGTGAGGCCGTAGTGCCTCGTGCACAGACGGGCATTTTGGGCCTGGCACTGGGCACGTTCTTTGACTACTACGTTACCTACGTCGTGAGCGCCGAGGTCGGCATGATTCAGCGCTGGTTTGAGCGCGGGCTCACCGAATCGCCCGAGGCCATGGCGCGCATTATGACGGTGCTCGCTTTTGTGCGCCCTGGTGACCTGTATGGCCAACCCATCGATATCAACGTGCCGGAATACGGCATGAAGCTATTGAACCTGCAGCTCGAGGACACGGCCGACACCGCCGCAGCCGTCGAGTCCAACAACTAAGAGGAGAGACAATGAGCAAACTCGTCGAGGGCATTAAGGACCGTATGGTCGCTGCCGCGCGTGAGGCTGCACCCGCCGTGGTGGATGCCGCGCAGAAGGCCGCGACCGCAGCTGCCGAGAAAGTTGCCGAGGCAGTTGCCGATGCCAAGAACGCGGCAGGGGAGACGTCCGTCGCTAGCGAGCCCGCCACCGCCGCTGAGCCCGTGGCCGCCACCGCCGTCCAGGCCCCCGAAGGCGCGATCTTCAACCCCGAGAACGCTCGCGGCAACCTGCACTTGGGCATCGATGTGGGCTCCACCACCGTCAAGCTTGCCGTGCTCAATGACGACAACCAGATCGTGTACGCTAAGTACCAACGCCACCACACCGACGTCCGCGCTTGTGCTCGCGACCTGTTCGAGGGCGCTGCGACCGTGCTGCCGACGGCCCAGATGACCTGCGCCATCACCGGCTCGGGCGGCCTGCTGCTGTCCCAGTGGCTCGACCTGGAGTTTGTCCAGGAGGTCATCGCCAGCAAGCGTGCCGTCGAGACCCTCATCCCTGCCACCGATGTCGCCATCGAGCTGGGCGGCGAGGACGCCAAGATCATCTACTTCGACAACGGCATCGAGCAGCGCATGAACGGCACCTGCGCCGGCGGCACGGGCGCGTTCATCGACCAGATGGCAACCCTGCTGCACACCGATGCCAGCGGCCTCAACGAGCTCGCGGCCAACGCCACCACCATCTATCCCATCGCCAGTCGCTGCGGCGTTTTTGCCAAGACCGACGTCCAGCCGCTGCTCAACGAGGGCGCCCGCCCCGAGGACGTGGCCGCCTCCATCTTCCAGGCTGTCGTGACCCAGACCATCTCGGGCCTGGCGTGCGGCCGTCCCATCCGCGGCAACGTCGCCTTCCTGGGCGGCCCGCTGCAGTATCTCTCCGAGCTGCGCCACCGCTTCTACCTCACGCTCAACCTGGACGAGGAGCACCGTATCGTGCCCCAAAACGCTCACCTGTTTGTGGCGAGCGGCGCCGCCATGGCGCACGAGTCCAATAAACTCAGCACGTTCCCGCAGCTCATCGAGGCTATCGATGCCCTAGGTGATACGCAGGGTGCCGAGGTCGAGCGCCTGGACCCGCTCTTTGCCACCGACGAGGACTTTGCCGAGTTCAAGACCCGCCACGACACCGAGGTCGTCCCCAAGGGCAAGCTCGACGGCTACACCGGCCGCGTGTTTATCGGTATCGACGCCGGCTCCACCACTATGAAAGCCGCACTCGTGGGCGAGGACGGTCAGCTGCTGCACACCTGGTACGGCAACAACAACGGCGACATCCTAGGCACGGCCAAGGTCATCATGGCTGATTTCTACAACCACATCCCCGCCGGCTGCACCATCGGCCACGTGACCACCACGGGCTACGGCGAGGCGCTGCTCATTGAGGCCCTCAAGGCCGACTCCGGCGAGATCGAGACCGTCGCGCACCTGCGCGGCGCCAAGGCGTTCCTGCCCGGCGTCGAGTTCATTCTGGACATCGGCGGCCAGGACATGAAGTGCCTGCGCGTCAAGGACGGCGTTATCGAGCACATCATGCTCAACGAGGCCTGCTCGTCGGGTTGCGGTAGCTTTATCGAGAGTTTCGCCGTGTCTATGAACATGGACGTGCGCGCGTTCGCCGATGCCGCCATCCATGCCAAGGCCCCCGTCGACCTGGGCAGCCGCTGCACGGTCTTTATGAACTCTCGCGTCAAGCAGGCGCAAAAGGAAGGCGCCACGGTGGGCGACATCGCGGCCGGCCTGTCTTATTCCGTCATCAAGAACGCCCTGTTCAAGGTCATTAAGCTGCGCGACCCTAAGGAGATCGGCAGCCAGGTGATCGTTCAGGGCGGCACCTTTATGTCCGATGCCACGCTGCGCGCATTTGAGCAGCTCACCGGCGTACATGCCGTGCGCCCTGACATCGCCGGCTGCATGGGTGCCTATGGTGCTGCTCTGCTCGCCCGCGATCGCGCCGGCGCCGATGGCACCTCGACCATCCTTTCGGCCGAGGATATCGCGCACCTCACTGTGACGCAAAAGCACGTCCGCTGCGGCCGTTGCTCCAACAACTGCCAGCTTACCGTCAACGACTTTGGCGGCGGCAGGCGCTTCATTACCGGTAACCGCTGCGAAAAGGGTGCCGGCCACAAAAAGCAAAAGACCGAGGCTCCCAACCTCTTCAAAAAGAAAAACGAGCTGCTCTTTAACCGCGAGGTGCTGAGCCCCGACGAGGCCCCGCGCGGCACCGTCGGCATCCCCCGCGCGCTCAACATGTACGAGAACTACCCCTTCTGGCACGCGTTCTTTACGCGCCTGGGCTTTAGCGTGCAGCTGTCCGACCAGTCGAGCAAAAAGACCTACCAGGCGGGCATCGAGTCCATGCCGTCCGAGAGCGTGTGCTACCCGGCCAAGATGAGCCACGGCCACGTGATGAACCTCATCGACCGCGGTGTCGACTTCATTTGGATGCCGTGCGTGCGCTGGGAGCGCAAGGAGGATCCGACGGCTGGCAACTGCTATAACTGCCCCATCGTCATGAGCTACCCCACGGCGTTGGCACTCAACATCGACGAGATCCGCGAGCAGAACATCGAGTTCCTGTATCCGTTTGTGCCGTATCACGACAAGACCGAGCTCAAGCGCCGCCTGTACCAGGTGCTCGCCGTCGACCGCGTGGCCGATGCTGAGGCCGGTCGCGGTCGCGTGCGCGGTCCCAAGATCACGCGCTCCGAGGTCGATGCCGCTGTCAACGCTGCCTTTGAGGCCGATGCGCGTTTCCACGAGGACATCCAGACCATGGGCGAGGAGGCCCTTAAGTGGGTCGAGGACCACGGCGGTCACGGCATCGTGCTCGCCGGCCGTCCCTACCACAACGACCCCGAGATCAACCACGCCCTGCCCGAGCTTATCTCGAGCTTTGGCTTTGCGGTCTTTACCGAGGATTCGCTCGCGCATCTCGTGAAGCCCGAGCGCCCCATTCGCGTGGTCGACCAGTGGATGTACCACAGCCGCCTGTACGCCGTCGCCCGTTTTGTGACGATGCGCAACGATTTGGACCTGATTCAGCTCAACTCCTTCGGCTGTGGCTTGGACGCTCTGACCACCGACCAGGTGCAGGAGATCCTGGAGGCCAGCGGCAAGATCTACACCGTCCTCAAGATCGACGAGGTGTCCAATCTGGGCGCCGCGCGCATCCGTATCCGCTCGCTCATGGCCGCGCTTAAGGACCAGGAGGCCGAGCGCTTGGCCGAGGCCACGGCTGCGGGCGAGGCCTACGAGCAGGGCGACGCCGCGCCGGTGGCGCCCTGCTCGGATGCCCCCGCGTTCGCGAGCCGCAAGTACACGTTCGAGGCGCAGCGCGAGAGTGCTTCGACCGCGTGGCCCAAGGTGCCCTTTACCGAGCAGATGCGCGACGAGGGCTACACCATCCTGTGCCCGCAGATGGCGCCGATCCACTTCGACCTGGTCAAAGAGGTGTTCCGCGGTGCTGGCTATAACCTGGAGCTGCTGCCCTCGACCGATCACGATGCCGTCGAGGCCGGTCTGCGCTATGTGAATAATGACATTTGCTATCCGTCCATTTTGGTGACGGGCCAGATTATGGAGGCCATCGAGAGCGGCCGGTACAACCTGTCCAAGACTGCCGTGGTCATCAGCCAGACTGGCGGCGGCTGCCGTGCCACCAACTACATCGCGCTCATCCGCAAGGCCCTGCGCGAGAGCGGCCACCCCGAGATTCCGGTGATCTCGCTTTCGGCCGTGGCGCTCGGCGAGGACAACCCCGGCTTTAAGGTTACGCCGGCGCTGCTTAAGCAGGCCGTGTACGCGGTGCTCTTTGGTGACGTCATGATGCAGATGCTCTATCGCTGCCGCCCGTACGAGGCCACGCCCGGTGCCGCCAACGCACTCTACGAGGAGTACATGGCGCGCGCCCGCAAGCTGGCGCCCAAGTTCAACCGCCACAACTACACCAAGCTGTGCCGCGAGGCCATCCGTGCGTTCGACACCATGCCGCTCGTGGGCGAGGGTACCAAGCCGCGCGTGGGCGTGGTCGGCGAGATCCTGGTCAAGTTCCATCCCACGGCCAACAACCACGTGGTCGACGTTATCGAGCGCGAGGGCTGCGAGGCCGTAGTACCGGGCCTGCTCGACTTCTTCCTGTACTCCATGAGCAATGCCGAGCTGCAGAAGGATGAGTTGGGTAGCTCTGCTACCACGCGCGCTGGTATGCAGGCGCTCATCAAGCTCGTGGACTGGATGCGTACGCCGGTGGAGGAGATGCTCGAAAAGTCCGAGCGCTTTGAGGCACCCGAGCGCATCGGCACCATGGCGGACAAGGCCCGCACGGTGCTGTCGGTGTGCAACAACATGGGCGAGGGATGGTTACTCACGGCCGAGATGCTCGACCTAATTGACCATGGCGCGCCCAACATTATCTGCACGCAGCCCTTCGCGTGCCTGCCCAATCACGTGGTGGGCAAGGCCGTGATCAAGGAGCTGCGCCGTCAGCACCCCGAGAGCAATATCGTCGCGGTGGACTACGACCCCGGTGCGTCTGAGGTCAACCAGCTCAACCGTATTAAGCTCATGATTAGCGTGGCCAAGGAGAACATGCGCGCCGGTAAGGGCTTTAAGCTCGAGAAGGTGGCGCCGCTCGCGATGGACGAGGTCACCGGCCAGATGCGTGCCCACGACGGCTGCGTGAGCTGTGGCTCGGCCAGCGAGGAGGCCGTTGCATCGGTCGCCAAGCGTCTGGGACGCGGCATTAAGAAGTAGACGGCCCGCTTTGGGCTAGATGTGAGGCAAACGGGTGGTAGCCGTACCGGCTACCACCCGTTTTTGCTGGACATATGTTGCGTAAACGCCCCAACTATCACCCCTTGCGAACTTAAATATCGGAAGTATGCGGCAAAATCTGAATAGGTCGAGCACACCGGATATATCCAAGCCCTGTACCTGCGGTTTTATTGGCGGAAAACCGGGGTGTGCTCAAGGGTTCCGGAATTTGCCGCATACTTCCGAAAACGACGTCTCTGCGGCACCAAAAATCGCCCCCAGAACCCTGAGATAATGAACATATGTAGCCGTTTGCCGCGAAATACCATCCGTTTAAGGAACCCGTCCCCAACGCGCGTCATCTTTACGGTTGAATAAATACACATCTATGGAATTACGTAAGAGAGGACCGTTCCTATGAGCTACAAGACTGTTTGCGTTGCCGGCGGCGGCGTGCTGGGGAGCCAGATTGCCTTCCAGGCCGCCTACTGCGGCTTCGATGTAACGATTTGGTTGCGCAGTGAGGGCAGCATCGGCCGCACCCAGCCCAAGATTGATCATGTGCGCGAGGAGTACATCGCTGCCATCGAGGGCATGGCGGACGGCACGGGCGAGTGGTGCGCCGGCATCGCCGATAGCGGCCAGCCCTTCGACAAGGAGGCGGCACTTGCCGCCGTCGAGCGTGCCTACTCCACGCTCAAGCTGGAGCTCGATCTTGCCAAGGCCGTGGCCGACGCCGACCTGGTCATCGAGTCGATGGCCGAGGACACCCAGGCAAAAATCGATTTCTACAAGAAGCTCGCCCCGGTTCTCCCACAAAAGACCGTCATCGTGACCAACTCCTCCACGCTGCTGCCGAGCACCTTTGCCAAGTACACCGGCCGTCCCGAGAAGTACCTGTCGCTGCACTTTGCCAACTCTATCTGGAAGAACAACATGACCGAGGTCATGGCTCAGGACCAGACCGACAAGCGCTACTTCGATGAACTCGTCGACTTTGCCAACGATATTCGCATGCTTGCCCTGCCCGTCAACAAGGAAAAGAACGGCTATCTGCTCAATTCCATGCTGGTGCCGTGGCTGCTTTCGGGCCTGGACCTGTACGTCTCGGGCGTGAGCGACCCCAAGAGCATCGACCTTGCATGGACGCGCGGCACCGGCGCCCCCAAGGGCCCGTTCCGCGTATTCGACACGGTTGGTATCCAGACGGCCTACAACATCGTTATGCAGTATCAGAAGGTGCCGGGCTTGGTGGGCCCACTGCTCAAAAAGATGATGATGCCCTACAACTTTAAGGCCATGGCATCCGTCCTCAAGCAGATGCTCGACGAAGGCAAGCTGGGCGAAAGCTCGGGCGAGGGCTTCTTCAAGTACTAAGAACGATCCCTCGGGGTCGGAGGAAAACGGATCATTTTCGGCCGCCAGCAGTGAGAAGATGGACCCAGAAATAGAAAGGAGTGGCAATGGGCTGGCTCGGGCTTTGAAGACAAATTATTGCAGGCCCAGGGCGATTTCTCGCTCAATGCAGGCCAGCACAGCGTGACGTATCTGCCGAGTTCTGACACGGCAACGACCGGTCGCTACCAGGTGCTGCTGTACGACAACAACTTTGGTGCGGCCGAGAGCTATCCCAAGTTCGACTGGAGTCAGCTGGGCGCCGCGGTGGTGACCGACTACAGTAAGGGAACGCATTCGTTTGGGCGCATCTTTACAGTGGACGAGACCGCGCGCACCTACGAGCTTGTGGACCAGATCGCAGTGCCGTTCTCAGGTTGCGTAAGCAGCGCGCAACGTGTCGGCGATTCAATTAGTATGCTCGTGGCATCGGGCCAGGCCAAGACCTTCACCGAGTACGATCGCTATGGACTGTCCATCGTCACCTACGAGATGGAAGCCGAGAAGTACATCTACCGCGTGTACAAGTACGAGCTGTAGCGCTGCGCTTGGCTGTGCCTGCGCCCCGCGGCTGCGCTCTCGTGCCGGGCCCACCTCGCGTCCCGCATCACTTCACGTCAAACTCCACGCGATCGAGTTCGGGCACATTGAGGTCGATGAGCTTGCGGGCAACGCGGCGGTCGTGCGCCCCGAGCGCCTCGCTTGTCGTCACGTGGGCGACAACCTCGCGCTCGACAAGGCCCTCCTTGTCGCCCTCGGTAGCCGAGGTTTCGACGGCGACGGTGTAATCCTTGAAGCCTGGCAGCACCGCGGCAAGCTCGCGCGTGGTCTCGGTGACGCCGTAGCCGTCTTGCACGCCGGCCTGCGCTGAGCCAATGGACCCCGCGGTCATAACGATGCAGGGGATGGCAAAGATTACCGTACCCACGATGATGCGGCGGCGCACCTTGCGCGATAGCTCGTCGACCTCAGCGTTTTCTTCAGCAGTCACAATACCGTCGCCGTTCAGGTCGCGCTTGAGTGGCGCGCGCAAAAGAAGCAGCACGGCTTCGGCCGCCAGCGCGATAAAGACGACGTTGATGCCAAACTCATAAAGCGCCGAGAGAAACAGTGACCCGTTTGCAATGGCGATGCCATAGCCCGCCGCGCACAGGGGCGGCATGAGCGCGGTCGCCACGGCCACGCCGGCGATGAGCGTGGCGGGTTCCTGGTCGCGTGAGTTGCCCAGCCCGCCCGCAAAGCCGCCGGCGAGCGCGACAGCGAGGTCCCACACGGTGGGCGTCGAGTTGTCGATAATGGCGGCCGTGGTGGTGCCAAGGGGCGAGAGCTTAAAGTACAACGTGGATGTGACCAGGCAAAAGGCCATTTGCAGCGCAAGGCCGGCGACGGCTTCGACGGTAATCTCGCGGTCGAGCGTGGCGATGCCGTATGCCATGGCAAGGACCGATCCCATAAGCGGGCAGATGAGCATGGCGCCCACGATGGCGATGTCCGAGTCGATATCGAGGCCGATGCTCGCGATGAGCATGGCGATGATGAGGATGCACAGGTGAGAGCCGGTCAGGCGCGCCCCGTTTACAAAGCGCTTGCGAATCACGTGATAGGGTGCGCGACCCTCGCGAATGTTGAATGCGCGCCTCAGGAAGCGGCCGGCGTTCTCCATGACCTCACTGTGGGCGGGACGGATGCCATGACGCCGGTGATGGCGCTCGCGCAATCGCTTGAGCTGTTGTTTGTTGAGTTCCATGTTCACCTCGCTCTGGCACGGGCCGCGTATCCCGCCCGTCGGCCTTACTCTACACCAAGGCGGGCAGGGCGCTAGTTGGATGCCGGCTGGCAGGGCGGATGACGTAAGAACAAGCGTACATGGCAAAGCGGGTGCTACCCACGAAAATATGATTCACGAACGCCCTCATATGTGTCGAAATTGCGATGTCATGAGGTATCAGTTTCAAAAGATTAGACAGTCGCCAATGTTGCGCAACAGAATTCAAAAATCGGCACCTACACTTCGAGGCGTATTGATACATCCGTGTCAAAGGGAGAAAGCCATGGCAAACTATAGCCCACAGCACTTTGAGCTTCGGGCCAAGGCCGTCAACGCCAAGGGCGTTGCCAACCGCGCCGTCGCAACCGTTTTGACGGCGGGCCTCATCGCTCAACCGCTCATGTCGCCGCTGGCGGCAATTGCTGCACCGTCAACCGATAACGGCGATTCTGTTCAGGGGGGGGGTAGTTCTGTAGAGAACACCGTTGTCGCTGGTAACCAAGCGGTCGTAAAGACGGCTGCCCAGCTGGCCGAGGAGTCGGCAAAGCAGCTCAAGGACGCTCAGGCCGCCTACGATGCGGCCCAGAAGAAGGCCGACGCGGCGGGCCAGTCTCAAAAGCAGGCGCAGCAGCAAAGAGACCATGCTGCAAAGGCCCTGAGCGACAACACGGCCGAGCAGAACGCGGCAGAAGTCGCCGCGCTTCATGAGAAGATCGACGAGCTTAAGGCGGCCGTCGACAAGACCGAGCAACAGCAGAAGAAGCTGGACGACCTGAACGGCCAGCTCGATCAGGCCAACAAGAGCGTCGATGAAAAGACCCAGGCGCTCAAGGATGCCGAGACAAAGCGCGACGAAGCCAAGAAAGCCCTCGATGACGCCAGGGCCAAGCTCGAGGCCATGGATGGGTACGAGGCCGCCAAGAAGGCCGTCGATGACGCGCAGGCAAAACTCGATGCAGCGAACGCCGATGTGAAGACTGCCGAGGGTGAGCTCGATGCCGCCAAGACGGCTCTCTCCAATGCCGAGAAGGCAAAGAGCGATGCCGAGTCTGCTCTGACGTCCGCTCAGGCAAAGAAAAAGCAGACCGCCGCTGCCCTCGTTGCTGCAAAAACCGCACATGACAACGCCCAACTGAAGCTGGATCAGGCGCAGGCTGAGCTCGATGCCGCTACTTCTGGCACGGGCGTCGATCTGGGTGCGCTCGAGGCCGCGAAGATTACCGCTGCCAATGAGCTTGCTACCGCGAAGAGCGCCCTTGACGCCGCGACTGCCGCCGACGCTACTGCACAGTCGAATCTCAAAAATGCCCAGGCTGCCGTTCCTACTGCTCAGGAGCGTGTCAACTCCGCTAATACTGCCGTGTCATCCGCGCAGGCTGCATACGACGAGGCGAACGCGAAGTTCAGCGACGCGAAGGGCAAGTACACCACCGCCAAGGATGCATACGAGCAAGCTCAGCAGACCGAGGGCGATAAGAAGGCCGAGTACGACCGACTCGTCGAGGTTCGCAAGCAGAAGCAGAAGGCCTACGATGCCGCCAACGCCGACGTCACTGCTGCGGGAAAAGCCCGCGACGCTGCGAACGCCGAGGTCGAGAAGCTTAACCAACAGATTGCCGACCTCAAGTCGAACATGACCGTAGACCAGAATGTCATCAACCAGGGTATGTTCGGCTTCTTGAGCTATATCAGCGGCGGCAGCCAGTTCACGGCCATGCAGAAAAAGAACGCCAAGGATGCCGTATCGATGCTGACCGGTGCTGATGACAAGGCCGAATGGTATGACGAGTACGTCGATCAGGACATGTCTCGCGACACCAACCCGCTTTCCTTGGAGCAGATGCGCAACGCCCTGACCTACCTCGACACCCAGAACAACCTCCGCAAGGCGAACGGCCAGTCGGCGCTCAGCGTCAGCCTTCGCATGATTGTTGCCGCTGCACTGAACGTGTCTTATTCATCGAATAATGATTTGAAGCACTCGAACTGCTACTGGGACAATGGAGAAAATCTCGCAGATGGCGGCGGAGCATACACCGGCGGTGAGACTGAGGATACCCTCGGCTGGCCCTACACCAGGCTCTATACTTGGGAGAAGAAGATCTTCGACAAGTATGTAGAGCAGTATGGCGACGAACTCGGCAAATACCGATATGAGTCCTATTACATCTATCAGAACTACAACAGCATCTACCATGAGTGCGGGCACTATCTTAACATCGTCGATTCCGCTACGGTCGCAATCGGTATTGCAACGGGTAGCGGAAAGAACGCCGATTCCGAGGTAACCGCATTCGATTACAGCGAGGATGACACTCAGGCCGACTTCACCGTTTCCGAGTTCAAGAAGCTCGTGAACGACTACATCGATTCCGCCTACAATGCAGGCGGCACGCAGGAGCAGAAGGAGCAGCTCAAGCAGCTTCAGGATAAGCTTGCCGAGGCAGAACGGGCTTCCGCCGCTGCCAATACATCGTATCAAGCCGCCACGAGCAGGCAAACCGCTGCGCAGGATGCCCTCACCGCGGCCGACACGAACGTGAACACCGCCAAGGGCGAGTACGAGAAGGCGAAGTCTGCTACCGCTGCGGCCAAGACCGCCTATGACGCGGCCGATGCAAATTTGAAGCGTATCGACATCACGACGCCGAAGGCGAACCTTGATGCCGCCAAGAGCGAGGCTGCCGCTGCCAAGTCCGCGCTCGCCGCCGCCAACGCAAAGCTCTCCGAATGCCAGGAGAAGGCGCAGGGGACCGCTGCCCGCAAGACCGAGGCGCAGGCTGCGCTCGATGACGCCCAGGCGAAGTTCGACAGGGCCAAGAAGGCCTATGACGATGCTACCGCTTCGGTCAAGGACCTCACCGCCAAGCGCGATGCCGCAAATGCGGATCTTGAGAGCAAAAAGAGTGCGTTTGATGACGCCACGAAGGTCGACGCCGCCGCTCAAGCTGAGGTGGAGAGGGCCCAGATTGCACAGACCGCTGCCGCAACGGCTCTCGTAAATGCTCGGCAGGCAGTCTCCAGCAAGAAGCGGGCCCTGTCCGACGCCCGGGGCAAGGCTGCGACCGCGCAGACCGCGCTCGACGCAGCGAACGAGGCATTCCAGCGCTATGTCGCGGCCCAGAAGGATGTTGACGACGCCGAGGCAGCCTATGATGCCGCCGACGCCGGCGTTGGCGAGGCCAAAAAGCAGCTCGACGCAGCAAACGAGGCAGTAGTCGAAGCGAATTTCGAGATCGTCAAGGCCAAGGCCGAGCTCGCAGCCACCGAGGAGCTCAAGGTAGACCTCGAAAACGTTGATGATAAGGCCTCTCTCGTTGCCGGCACCACGGAGTTCAATGCGGGCTGGACGCCCAAGAACCAGCTGCCCAAGCTCGATGCTGCCTACGCGCGCTATAAGGCTGCCGTCGACGCCGAGGCGGGTCTCAAGCAGGCGGCTGCTGATGCCGACGCCAAGCTGTCTGATGCCAACGGCGTCTATGCCGCCGCGCTGGCCGAATTTGGCGATGCCAAGGACGCACTGGCTGCCGCACAGGCCGAGTACGACAAGTACCACCCCAAGGCCGAGCCGCAGACCAAACCGCAGGCCAAGCCCCAGGTCACGCAGGCGGCTGCAAAGGCTCCCGCGGGCAAGCAGAAGGCTGCGTCGGACAAGCTCGCCCAGACTGGCGACAATTCCGCTCTTGCGGGCGAGGTGTTCGTCATCGGCGGTATCACCCTCGTGGCCGCTGGTGTGACGCTGAGCGATCGTCGTCGCAAGCAGATGTAGCGTTTCGAGCGTAGTTTCTGCAACGAACTTCGGTTCATAGCAGGAGCGCTTCGATAGCTTAACCGATAAGGCCGGCGCGCTGTTAAACGCAGCGTGCCGGCCTTTCTTTGTTTCGATATCAAAAAGCCCGGTCGGCAGCCGCGAAAGCTACCGACCGGGCAAGCCGTAGGCAATATGGTCGCTGTCGAGCGGCCGCTCGACTTAGCCCAGCAGGCTCAGGCCAACAGAGACAAACGCCAGGATAACGCCGACGATG
>CABRGB010000006.1 GCA_902470345.1 uncultured Collinsella sp. | reverse complement strand
ATAACAAAAAAGCTCGCCGGCTAGGCCGACGAGCTGCAAGTTCTTGGTCGCGGGGGCAGGATTTGAACCTACGACCTCCGGGTTATGAGCCCGGCGAGCTACCAGACTGCTCCACCCCGCAATGTCTGGGCGCCTCATGTGCGCAAGAAAGAATATTACGCGGGAGTTCGGCGGACGGCAAGGAAAATCTCGTAGAGCATAATTCCTTCATATCTTGAACACCCCCGGCGCGAAGAGTCCAGGGCCCGCGACGCTCCTAGGCCATCTCGTCAAACGACGTCTCGTCGTCGGACAACATGGCCGCGTCATAGTCTTCGGGCCCATCGGCTACGCAGTCCTCGAACACGCGATACCTCTCGGCGCGCTCACGGGCAACGGCCGATGCCAGCCCAAAAGCCCGATCGAGCGACATGCCGCACATGAGCTGATACTCAAGCTCTACAGTGAAGTCGCCGCCCACGTCATTCGCCACATCGCCGGCACGCATGCGCAGCTCGTCGTTCCACGGCAGCAAGACCTTTCGATCGTCATCCTCGTCCGCAAAGGACGCGCCCGCCGCAGCAAGACGCTCAGCCGTCACGTCTTTCGCCGTGGCGCAAATAAAATCTGTCACCGAAGGCTTCTCGCTGTTGATCATTGCCACCACCGTCTTATCGCCGTCCACGCGGGTCGCGGGAAACTCGTTCAGATATTTAGCTGCAGCGACATTCATCAACGGCAAATCGTCCACATCGATATTCCGATTCGTGAGCAGGCCAATGAGCTCGCGGTCATACGCCTTCGGCGCACCGTAAGAGCCGGGCGCCCACTCGGCAAACTGCCCAAGCATGCCACCTGTGGCCACAAGCACGCTTTCGGCGCTCGTGCGATAGCCAAACTCCCAGTGATAGGAATCGTGCAGCGGGAACGGCCGGCTCGACAGCGGCCCGCAATGCATATGCGTCAGGGCAAACGGATCACCCAAGAAGTCCACGGCAACCGCACCGGAATCACCGGCATTGCCATACCAAACGCGCACGCCATCCCATACTACCAGGCATAGCGTGCAGGCAAACGAAGTGATATCGGCAGCGGGCTGATCGACGGCCACGTCTGCGACCGCACGAAGCGCACGCTCAAACACGCCCTTAAGGGCAGAGGCATCACCCGGCACGAGCTCGCCCCGACGATACGCCTCGGCCGCGGCATCGACGGCAGCTTCGCTGGCAAGGTGGGCACCTTCGCCGCTCAAAATCATGGATGGCATACCGCCCGCGACAGCGGCAACGATCGCCTGGCGAGGCGCCGCGTCGGTCGCCGAGCCTCCGCCGTCCGGGCCACCATCCCCCGCCGTACCGAACGCGCGGGGCGGCTCAACCACCTGCACGCAGTAATGCTCCCGATTTCCACACCCCTGAATCTCGTGCCTGGCACTCGCAACACTCGCCTCGTAGTGAATCAACATCTCTGCTCCTTATCGTCCACACCGGCTGGGCGCGGCGGGCTCTGGTCCGTCCGGCGCCGCGTCCAGGGCTGCTTCCGCGGGCTTGGACCGCCCGCTTTGTCGCCGACAGTCTGGCAGCAAAACGGGCGTTTCGGTCGCACCCGGTTCAGCTGAACACGGGTCCAAACGCCCACGCAGACGAATCGCGGCGCAGCAGCGCCGACGGCACGTATACAATGGTGCGCGTCCTTTTATGCCAACACTGGGAGTAGACATGCTGCTCGCTATCGATATGGGAAACACGCAGACGGCCATGGGTCTGTTTGACGGAGACGAGCTGGTGCAGTCGTGGCGTATGCCCACCGACCGCTCCTATACCGCCGACGAGATCCACGTGCGCCTGATGGGTTTCTTTAAGATGTACGGCCTTTCGCTCGACGCGGTCGACGCGATCGCCTTTGCCGGCGTGGTGCCGCAGCTCTCGCGCGAGTGGCACGCCGTGGCCGACCGCATTGCGGCGGACGCCATCGTCATCGGGCCGCAGACGGCCGCGGTGACCAAGCTGCGCGCGGCACGCCCTCAGGCCGTGGGTGCCGACCGCATCGCCAACGCCGTTGCGGCCGAGACCTTCTACGGCGCGCCGGCGATCGTGGTGGACTTTGGCACCGCGACCAATATCGACGTCATCGATGAGGACGGTTATTACATTGGCGGAGCGATCGCGCCGGGCATCCGCATCTCCATGGACGCGCTTGCCGCCCGTGCCGCCAAGCTCGCCAGCGTTCCGCTCGAGGCGCCCGAACACGCTATCGGCCGCGACACCGAGGAGTGCATCAAGGTAGGCGCCGTGGTGGGCGCCGCCGCCATGGCCGAGGGTCTGGTCGCGCGCATGAAGCGCGAGCTGGGCCGCGAGGACGCCACGGTTATCGCCACGGGCGGCCTCGCCGGCATCGTCGCCGATTCGACCGACGCCTTCGACGTAGTCGACGGACAGCTCACCATTAAGGGCATCTGCGAAATCTACCGCCGCATACAGAAGCTGGGGTAGGACGGGGACTAAAGTCGAGCACGCCCGATGCCACGGCCCCCGCAAACGTTCGCCAAGCCTATTCCTCAAAACTGAAAATATTTCAGTTTTGAGGAATAGGCTTAAGACAGCTCGGCAGTCATGCGAAAGCCCTCCCCGTGCAGGCCGAGGAGGGCTTCGTTGTCATCGTTATCTTTGGGCGCGGGCGCCTCGCGTTACAGCCCGCGAATCCGTACGGCCTCGGGCGGAAACTCCTGCTCGCCGGCATCGGTCTTGATGGTCGCGCGGCCCCAGATGTCCAGGCCCGCAAACACACCGACCGCAAGCGGCAAACCGTTGGGCGACACCGCCGCAACTTGGCGGCCCAGCAGCGGCACCATGTCGAAGTACTCGCCCAGCACGGGGGCCAGCGGACCGGCAGCGCCCTGCGGCGTGTTGGCAACAACCGCCCAGGCGTCCACGCGGGTCAGCACGGCGGCGGCCAGCGCCTCGACCAGCGCTTCGTCAGCCACATCCACGCCGAGCTCGCTCAATGCCGAACGCTCAATATCCACCGTTACGGCACCGAACATACCCGCAGCACCGGCGCCGCCGTTGACGGTGACGCGCGCGAACGACGTCTCAAACGCAGGCGCACCGCACACGATGTCACTCGGCCACTGGATGCCCACCTTGCCGGCAAGGCCCAGGCCCGGCGTCGACGCCGTGCCCACAAGCGCGTCCATCATGCCCATTGCGGCCACAAACGGCAGGCCGTGGAAGGCATGCATATTCACATCCGGGCGCACGACCAGCGAAAACGTCAACGACGCCTCGCCCGCGCTCCAAGCGCACCAGCCCGCGGACGCACCCTCGCGACCCGCGTCGCGCGCGGCGTCAAGCTCGGTACCGACGGCTACAGCATTCATCTCAATCATCTACATACGCCCCAATTCGCCCACGATATGGCCCACGCGTTCCTCGGGATCCTTGACCTCGACACCGTTGTAGCGGAAGAACCGCGCCGGGTCGTGCATCAGGTCCTCGAGCGGCACCAGCACAAAGTCGCGCTCGCCGATCAGCGGATGCGGCAGGCGCAGCTTTTTGCCGCCGTGGGTCTCGCCATCCATCCACAGCAGGTCCAGGTCGATGGTGCGCGGGCCGTTGGCCTTGGCCTTCTTGGAGCGGTCGCGCCCCAGCTCGGCCTCGATCTTCATAAGCTCGTCGAGCAGCACCAGCGGCGCCAACTCGGTCTTGATCTCGATGACGGCGTTGGCGAATGCGTCCTGGCGCGTCTCGTAGGCCGGCTCGCTCTCGTAGATGCGCGAGCAGTTGGACACGCAGGTGAGCGGAATCTCGGCGATCATGTCGCGTGCGGCGCGGATGTTATCGCAACGATGCCCCAGGTTGGAGCCCACGGCCACAAACGCACGGCGCGGCTGCGGCTTGGCGACAGCCCAGTAACCGTTCAGGAACTGCGCAAAGCCGGTGACGTCGTGCACGCGCACGATGTTGGCACCGGCCTGGATGGCACCCAGGCAAACGCCAAACGTGGCGGCATCGCGCGCGGCGGCCTCGGTCACGCCCGAGACGGCGCCCACAAAACGCTTGCGCGACACGGCGCACATGAGCGGGTAGCCCAGCGACGCCATCTTGGCGGTCTCGCGCTGGATGACGATGTCTTCGTTGGCCGTCTTGCCAAAGCCCGGGCCGGGATCGATGCAGATGCGGTCGCGCGACACGCCGGCATGGATAAGCGTGCGGGCCTGGTCGGACAGAAAGCCCATGACGCGGCGCATGATGGGCGCCGAATCGGGCAGGATAAAGCGACGGAGCTGAGAGGTGGGCACGTAGGCCTCCTCGCGGCGGGCGCTGCGGCGCATCATGGCCGCCAGGTGATCATTGGGCTCCGGCGCGAGCTCAGGGGTCGCAGCGGCCTCGGCGACAGGGGTAGCCTGCTCGGCGGCCGGCGTCTCCTGCTTCTGCTCATCCGTGGGCTCGGGTGCAGGCTCCGGATCGCCAAACGGCAACGAGGGCTGCACCACGCCGCCCGGCAGCTTGGCCTCCGTCTTGGGCTCGCCCAGCAACTTGCCACGGCGACGGCGGGCAGGCTTCTCGGCCTCGCGCGCAGCCTCCGCGGCCGCCTCGCGTGCCTTTTCGGCAACAAACGCCGCGGCCGAGGTATCGAGCTGCACCGTTGCATGCGCGCGCGTGGGCGCCGCGACCTCGCCGGCGTGCATCACGATGACGCCGCAGGTGCTCGTCGCGACAAACTCGACCATCTTGGGGTCGGTGAAGCCCGTCACGTCGTTGACGATCGAGGCGCCGCAGCGCACGGCAGCCTTGGCAACCGCCACGTGGCGCGTGTCGATCGAGACAATGGCGCCCTCTTTGGCCAGCGCGCGCACCACGGGAAGCACGCGGCGAGCCTCCTCGTCGGGGTTGACCGGGGTAAATCCGGGGCGCGTGGACTCGCCGCCCACGTCGATGATATCGGCGCCGGCATCGAGCATCGCCAGGCCGTACTCGATGGCAGCATCCGGGTCGAAGTGCTCCCCGCCATCGCTAAACGAATCGGGCGTCACGTTGAGGACGCCCATGATGCGCGGGCGGTCAAAGCTGAGCTCGTACTTTCCGCACCGCCATGTCTTGCTATCGTTCGCCATGAACATCCTCCTAAAATGCCCGCGCCACCGCGCTCGGGCACAGGCGGCGGGGTTGCTTTGCAATCAGTCTTTCTATTGTATCCGCGCACACTGGCTAGAACGCAAACGCGGCCGCGATGTCGCAAGAAATCAGCAGGTCGGCATTTGCATCCTGATCGGTGGGAGCAAGATTGCAAATGGCCAGCGTATCGCCGGTAAAGTAGCGCGTAAGGCCCGCCGCCGGATACACCACGAGCGAGGTCCCGCCCACAATAAGGGCATCGGCCGCGGCGATGGCGGCAACAGCGCCGGTCAGTACATGCTCGTCGAGCGGCTCCTCGTAGAGCACCACATCGGGCTTAATGCGCCCGCCGCACGCAGGACACACGGGCACACCCGCGGCGTTCTCGTGCCCGCGCGAGCAAATCCACTCGGCGCTATAGACCGCGCCGCACGACTGGCAAATGTTGCGATGGACCGATCCGTGCAGTTCGAACACGCGCTGCGAGCCTGCCATCTGATGCAGACCGTCGATATTTTGCGTCACCACGGCATTTAGTCTGCCGGCGCGTTCCAGCTCGGCCAGCTTGGTGTGGCAGCGGTTGGGCTTGGCGCCAAGCGCGATCATCTTGGTGCGGTAGAAGTCGAAGAACTCGGCCGGATGTGCCTCGTAAAAGCTATGCGAAAGCATGGTCTCGGGCGGGTAGGCAAACTGCTGATGATACAGGCCGTCCACGCTGCGGAAATCGGGGATGCCACTCGCCGTGGAAACACCCGCGCCGCCAAAGAAGACCACGCGCTTGTGGGTATTGAACAGCTCCGCCAGCGCAGCGGAGGCCCATCTGGGATCCGATATTGCCTGCGTCATGTGTGTCCTCCGTCCTTGCCACCGGGGCGGCGGCGTTTGCGCCGTCGCTCGCGGACTCCGCCCCGCTCGTGTTGCGCTAATCTTAAGCCTGCCAACCCCGTCGAAAGGACACCATGCCTCAGACTTACACGTTTGCCTCTTGGAACGTTAACGGCCTGCGCGCCGTGCTCAAAAAAGACCCGAGCTTTATCCAAATCGCGCAGGAACTCGACGTCGACATCCTGGCGCTGCAGGAAACCAAGCTGCAGGAAGGCCAAGTCGATATCGACATGCCCGGCTACCACCAAACCTGGAGCTACGCCGAGCGCAAGGGCTATTCGGGCACCGCGGTCTTTAGCCGCCAGGAACCGCTGCGCGTGTTGCACGCCGACGCGCTGCTGCCTTACGCCGGCAAGGGCGATGCAGCCGAGCTCGTCGCCCAAGCCGCGACCGAGGGCCGCGTCTGCGCACTCGAGTTTGACAAGTTTTGGTTTGTGGATGTCTACACGCCCAACGCGCAAAACGAGCTCGCCCGCATCGACGTGCGCATGGCCTGGGACGACGCCTATCGCGGCTTTCTGAGCGCACTCGAGCGCGAGACCGGCAAACCCGTCGTAACCTGCGGTGACTTTAACGTGGCGCACGAGGAGATCGACCTCAAGAACCCCAAATCCAACCGCGGCAACGCAGGCTTTTCGGACGAGGAACGCGGCAAGTTTACCGAGCTGCTCAACGCCGGCTTCACCGATACCTGGCGCGCGGCAAACCCCGACGTCGAGGGCGTCTACAGCTGGTGGAGCTACCGTTTTAATGCACGCAAGAACAACGCCGGCTGGCGCATCGACTACTTCCTGGTAAGCAATTCAATCGCCGGCAACGTGCGCGACACCGGCATCCGCGGCGACATCTTTGGCAGCGACCACTGCCCCGTCACTCTCACGCTGGAGCTCTAGCCCCAACGATTCCCCGGGGACGAAGGAAGGCGGACCATTTTTGGGTCTCGTGGGGGCATCCGCATGATCCGCCCGCCACGAAACGCGCCCATCTACTACGTTTAAGCCACCACCCTCAACCACAACGAGCAGCGCAAAAAGAAAACCGCAGGTAGAAAGCCTGCGGTTTTTCATAAAACGCGGTCATGGTCGGGAGTATCAAGCTAAACGTAGTAGATGGGCCAGTTTCGTGGCAAGCGCCGTCAACTGATTCCTTGGGGACGTCTGGGAACGGAAGAAAACGGATCGATTTGGCTCTCTGAGGACCACGGCGCCCGTCATATCAGCCGGCCATTCCAAAACTATGCCGGATTACGGGGCTAAATCGCGAGCCCCCAACCATACGCAGCTTGGGAAAAATAAAACCGCAGGTAGACGGCTCGCCTATTTTCGAAAAATGACGGTATGGTCGGCCTATGCCAATCTGGCCCCGTAAACCGGCATAGTTTTGAAATGGCACCGCAGCAGTATTGGTTCTTGCTCCAGCACAACCTGCCCTACAGTCCGTATTTCACGACAACACGGTTGATGCGGCGGCACCAGGGCTTGTACAGGGCGGCCAAGAACACACAGGTCGCGAGACCGTGCGTGATATCGAACGGCACCGCCGTGACAAGACGCGCCATGGCGCCCGCCCACGTGAGCGGCTGCACAAAGCCGATGATGTCGTAGGCGTTGATTACAACTCCATAGAGCAGGCCCGACGCAAAGCCGTAGGTCAGCAGCGCCGGCATGCGCACGGTGCCATCGGCGCGATCAAAAGCGCCCGCATGCGCCAGCGCGCCGCCAACATAGCCAACCAGGCCCCAGGCATACATCTGCCACGGCGTCCACATGCCCTGCCCAAAAAAGAAATTGCTGGTCAGCGCCGCCAGCGCGCCGACCATAAAGCCGTTACGACGACCGAGTGTCGCCCCGGCGATAATGGCGATGGCGCTCACGGGTTTAAAGTCGGGAATGGGGCCAAACAAGATGCGCCCCGCCGCGGCCAACGCCGCCAAAACCAGCGTTGGCATAATCTGGCGCAGGCCAGGTCGCGACGCCTCGTAGCCCGCAAAGAACAGCGCGAGCACCAGCGCCACCACGACAAGCATGGCAAGCGCCGCCTGCTCAACGCCCGCCAGCAACGCCGCAGCCATCACCGCTGGCACCGCCAGCAGCAGCGGGATCTCCAGTTTTGCGAGTAGGCGCGCGACGCGATAATCCGTCATCCCATCACGCCCTATAAAACACGTTGTCGGCAAAGAAGTCGGCCGGCGGCTCCATGCAGGCAATCTCACCGTCAAACATCATGGCAATGTCATCGGCAACCTGCTCGGCAAAATCCAGATCGTGCGTGGCCATGATGACGGTACCGCCAGCCTCCGCATGGTCACGCAAGGCGCGGGCGATGATGCGACGGCTAGCCAAGTCCAAGCCCTTGGTGGGCTCATCGAGCAATAGCAGTTCGGGGCCAATCAGCAGCAGTTTTGCCAATGCAAGCAGTTGACGCTGTCCGCCCGAAAGATCGTACGGGTGGCGCCCATCCAGGCCCGACAGCCCCAGGCTCGCCGCGCGCTCCCGCGCCGCAGCCTCGTCATATCCGCAGGTCGAAGCCCATTCCATCAGCTCGTCGCGCACCGTCTCGGCAACCAGCAACGCCTTGGGATTCTGAGGCAGCAGTGCCGCCGAGGCCGCCCCGCGCTCCATATGCCCACGTTGCAACTTGACCGTCTTGGCTAGCACCGAAAGCATTGTCGACTTGCCGCAGCCGTTGCCGCCAACAACCGCATGCACTGCGCCAGCCGAGAACGCCGCATCGAGTCCGCGCAGCACCCAGCCGGACGCTCGATCGTATCGAAACCAGCTCCCTGCCAGGGTGGTAGCCGACCCAGCGTGCATTTTTGGGAGTATTCGACATCCACCGGCGCTGCTGAAAACTCCGTTTTTTGCACGCCGCGAGGCGCCCCACCCTGGCGCCTCGCCAGAAAACAGCTCTTCGCGATGCCCCAAGGAGGCGATATCAGGCACCTCGCATACGCGCCCGCCCTCAATCCGATACGCACACGTCGCGTATTCGAGCATCGGGCGCGGCTGGTGCGTCGCCACAACAACCGTGCAGCCCAACTCGCGATTCACGCGAAACAGCGCATGCAGAAAACTCTTCTCGGCAACGGGATCCAGTTGGGACGTAGGCTCGTCGAGCAGTAGTACGCGCGGGCGCAACGCCAGCACGGCCGCCAGCGACAGCAGCTGCTTGCGTCCGCCCGAAAGCGTATCGGTATCGCGGTGGAGCCAATCCTCCAACCCAAAGAAATAGCTGGTCTCGGCCACGCGACGGCGCATCTCGTCGCGCGACATACCTAAGTTTTCCAGGCCAAACGCCATCTCGTGCCACACGGTTTCGCACGCGATCTGGTTCTCGGGGTCCTGAAACACATAGCCCACGCGCTCCGCAGACGCCCGAACATCCATGTCGGCAACGTTCTCGCCCAGCACGCGCAGCTCACCAGCGCATTCGCCCGTCGGCGAAATCTCGGGTTTGAGCAGCGAGAGCAGCGTTGACTTACCCGACCCAGTACCACCTACCAGCAGCGCAAACGCACCTTGGGGAACAGACCAGTCGAGCCCGTCGAGCACCGGCGCCTCGGCCCCGGGGTAGGCAAAGCGCAGGTCCCGCACTTCAATCGCCGGCGCATCCGAGCCGCACGCCGCGCCCGCCATCATGCTTCCGTCCAACCGAGTCATCAGCCAAACCTCTTCTCGTCAATCGCGTGCAGTACGCAGGGCAGCGCCATCCAGGCCGCGTATACAACATAGCCTGGCCACGGCGCCGGCACCGAAAGTTGCGGGTAAAACGAATACTGCGCCGTCGCGGCCCACGCCACTGCCGCCGTGGCCACACCAAACAGCGCAAGCCCAACCAGCGCGGCAACATCGCCGCGCCCCAGCCGATACCGCGCGTACGTCGTGCGGCGCGTCGCGGCACCCCACCCACGGGAGCGCATGGCGTCCGCGCGCTCCAGCGAATCCTCCATGCCCCAGCCCATCAACACGCTCGATGCCCGTAGGCGCGAACGCACGGGGTCGGCCGACGCACGCCCCGGCACTTCAATCGCATCCTGCACCGCCAGTACCGTACGACCGCGGCGCAAAAACTGCGGGATAAGCCGCATGCACATCGAGATCATGAGCGCGATCACCGGCGCGGTGTTACCCAGAAGCGCAAGCACCTTGTCGTAGCTAAGCATCGATGCCGCGGCCTCAAACCACAGCACGCTCGCCACAAACAGCCCGCCCATGCACAGGCCGTATACCATGCTCTCCAGATACACCGCGCGCATGCCAATACGGAACAGCTCCGTCGAGCCCGAGGCGCTAAACAGCGGATTGAGCACCGCGATGATCAAAATCACCGGCAGCTGCCAGCGAAGCGCCCCCAACGCACGCGCGGCGCCGCGCGTCGCAAACCCGTACGCCAAACCGCCCGCAAGCGACAGCGCGATCAGCACCGGTTGCATCGAGAACATGGTGAGCCCCAACGTCAGCACCATGTAGAGCGCCGGCACCGCCGGATGCGACATCGAAAATGCCGCGACGGGCTCGTAGCCCGATTCCTCTCGCATGATATCCACGGGCACCCCACCCCCTCGCTCAAACGCCAACGCCGCAGCGCCGCCGCCATGCACAACCAGCGCAAATACCACATCGGCGGCAGCGACATCGGCCGTCACGCATCAATCGTTACGCGCTCATCATATGCCTGCGGTATCATATTGCGCCGTGTATCGTTTCCAAACACACGTCTCTATAACGTAACAGGAGATCACATGGACGCAACCGCAATTATCCTCGCCGCCGGCGAGGGCACCCGCATGAAGTCGAACCACTGCAAGGTTTCGCACAAGATCCTGGGTAAGCCCATGGTCCAGTGGATCGTCGACGCCACCATCAAGGCCGGCTGCAGCCGCGTCGTGGTCGTCATCGGCAGCCACGCCGACGAGATGCGCGCCCTTATCGACGGCGCCTACGCCAACAGCGCCACCAAGGTCGAGTGCGTCGAGCAGACCGAGCGCCTGGGCACCGGCCACGCCGTAAAGGTCGCGCTCGAGGCCTGCGGCATCGCCGAAGGTCCGGTCGTCGTGCTCAACGGCGACCTGCCGCTCATCACCGCCGACACCGTCGCCAAGTTCGCGCAGACCGTCGCTACCGGCGAGCTCGCCTGCACCGTCATGACCATGACCCCGCCCGACCCCTTCGGTTACGGCCGCATCAAGCTGGGCGCCGACGGCCAGATCGAGCGCATCATCGAGCAGAAGGACTGCACGCCCGAGCAGGCCGCCACGCTGCTCGAGTGCAACGCAGGCTGCTACGCCTTCGACGGCGCGCAGCTCGCCGCCCACATTGACGAGATCGGCAACGACAACGCGCAGTCCGAGTACTATCTGCCCGACATGCTCGAGATCCTCAAGGGCCACGGCCAGGCAGTCTCCATCTTCCACTGCGACGACTACCGCGACGGCCTGGGCGTCAACAGCCGCATCCAGCTCGCACAGCTCACCGCCATCGCGCGCGACCGCATCAACGAGCACTGGATGGCCGAGGGCGTTACCTTCATCGACCCCACGCAGGCCTGGATCGGCCCCGATGCCGTTATCGGCCGCGACACCGTCGTGTGGCCGCAGACGCATCTGATCGGTCACGTCACCGTGGGCGAAGAGTGCCAGCTCGGCCCCAACAGCCGTCTCACCGACACCACCGTCGGCAGCGGCTGCACCATCGATGAGACCATCGCCATCGAGGCCGTCATCGAGAACGGCGTCGACTGCGGCCCGCGCGCCTACCTGCGCCCGGGCACCCATATGCTCGAGGGCTCCAAGGCCGGCACGCACGTGGAGATCAAGAAGTCCACGATCGGCGAGGGTTCCAAGGTCCCGCACCTGTCCTACATCGGCGACACCACCATGGGCTCTGGCGTCAACGTGGGCGCGGGCTCCATCACCTGCAACTACGACGGCGTCCACAAGCACAAGACCGTCATCGGCAAGGATGCCTTCATCGGTTCCGACACCATGATGGTCGCGCCCGCCCAGATTGGCGACGGCGCACTCGTGGCCGCCGGCTCCGTCATCACCGAGCCGGTCCCGGCCGACGCACTCGGTCTGGGCCGCGCCCGTCAGGTAAATATTGAGGGCTGGGCCGCCGATTATCGCCGCCGTCTGCACGAGGACGACGAGGTATAACGTTTCGCCAAGCACAAAAGGAGCTGTTCCATGGGGACGGCTCCTTTTTCTATCGTGACCTGCGTGACCGGATGAGTGGTCGGTTCGTGTCCGTTGACGGTAAAGACGTTATCAAGACCCGATTAACCCCGCCGCACGGTTACAATGCAAAAAGGCATCTATATGGCATTCGATGTATAAAGGAGAAGGGTAATGCCGATTAATGATCCCGAGAAGTCGGAGAATATGCGCAAGTCCATCCGCGTGTATTCCGGTTCCTCCAACCGTCCCCTCGCTCAGAAGATCGCTGAGTACCTTGGGGTCGAGCTTTCGGGCCTTACGCTAAAGCAGTTCGCCAACGGTGAGATTTACGCCCGCTACGACGAGACCGTCCGCGGCGCCGACGTCTTCCTGATTCAGTCCGTGGCCGGCGGCAACGTCAACGACATGCTCATGGAGCTGCTCATCGCCACCGACGCTGCCAAGCGCGCATCCGCCCGCTCCATCACCGCCGTTATCACCCACTACGGCTACGCCCGCCAGGACCGCAAGGCCGGCCCGCGCGAGCCCATCACCGCCCGCCTCGTCGCCAACCTGCTCGAGCGCGCCGGCGTCGACCGCATTATCACCCTCGACCTGCACCAGGGTCAGATCCAGGGCTTCTTTGATATCCCGGTCAACCACCTGTCCGCACTGCCGCTGTTTGGCCAGTACTACAACGACATGCACTTCGACACCGACAACCTGGTTGTCGTCTCCCCCGACGTGGGTCGTGCCAAGGCCGCCAAGAAGCTGTCCGACATGCTCGGCTGCGACCTGGCCATCGCCCACAAGGGCCGTCCGCGCCACAACGCCGCCGAGGTCATGGGCATCATCGGTGACATCAAGGGCAAGACCTGCGTCATCAACGACGACATGATCGACACCGCTGGCACCCTGTGCGCCAACGTCAAGGAGCTCAAGGCTATGGGCGCTGGCGACATCTACGTCTGCGCCACCCACGGCATCTTCTCCGGTCCGGCCATCGAGCGCCTGAACGACGCCCCGATCGTCGAGTGCGTCGTCACCGACGCCATCCCCGTCGAGGTCGGCGGCAAGATCAAGACCATCTCGGTCGCCGAGGAGTTCGCTCAGGCCATCTCCGCCGTTTACCACGAGGAGCCCGTCTCCACGCTCGTCGGCGGCGACTTCGCGCTGTAGCCGCTCGACCCTCGCATCCCTCCGGAAGCCCCGGACGCGCCTGCGGGGTTATCACGCGAACGTCCTCGCCGCTTTGCGGCTGCGGGATGTTCGCTTTGATAACCCCTCCCGGCGTGTCCGGGGCTTCCTGCTGTCTCGGGGCAGCTATTTTCTGAAATGACTTTGCTGCAACCTTTCCTCGCCTTCGGCGGGCGTGGTAGCCTTTGTCGTTGATTAAACTCTTATGTGTAACGGAAGGACAAATATGGCAGCTGCACAGCCGCTTAAGATTCGCATGGTTGCCGGGCTTGGCAACCCGGGCGAGGAATATGCCGAGACCCGCCACAACGCCGGCTTTAAGGCAATCGACGAGCTGGCCCGTCAAGCCGGCGTCACGTACTGGAAAAACCAGGCCGGCGCCGAGGTCGCGCTCATCAACATCAACGACCCCGAGGAAGAGGGCGGCAAGCGCCAGATTGTGCTGGTCAAGCCACAGTCGTACATGAATACCTCGGGCGGTCCCATCTCCAAGCTCTGCCGCGAGTACAAGATCAAGGCCGAGGAGTTGCTCGTAATCCACGACGAGCTCGATATTCCCGCCGGCGACGTGCGCGTCAAGGTGGGCGGCGGCCACGCCGGTCACAACGGCCTGCGCTCCATCATCGACAAGATGGGCAGCCGCGACTTCAGCCGCATCCGCACCGGCATCGGCAACCCTCCCGGCAAGATGGCCGTCGCCGACTACGTGCTCAAGCAGCTGCGCGCCCGCGAGGCCGAGGATTTCCAGGACACCTGCGCCCGCGCGGCCGACGCCGCGGGTCTCGCCATCGTGCACGGCGTGGTCTATGCCCGCGACCATGTCAACGGCGCCGCCTCCGCCAACGGCAAGCACTAAAACCTACCATTTAGGGATGTTTATTTTGGCAGGTTTTACCTGCGGAAACGCCACAACCGCAGCATCGCAATCAACCGCTCGCCGCCATACACACATAACACCCCAAGGGGGCCGGCCTCATCACAACCCGAGGCCGGCCCCCTTGCCGTTTTACCCTCTAAAACTGACCAAAATAAACCTGCCCCTATTTGGTAGGTCGAAGTGGATAAACCCTGCCCCCAACCGCCGAAGACACACGTAAGCGACATGTCCATGAGGGTATAATTTGCACCGTATGTCTGCACAACGCCTGTGCGCGTACGGTTTTATTCGGGCTACCGTCCATTTCCGTGGAGGCACGGTTCGGCGGCCCTAACAAGAGAGGGGTTCTATGTATAAGATCCTGGAGAAGACGCAGTTCTCGGAGAAGGTGTTCAAGTTCCGCATCGAGGCGCCTGCAATCGCCAAGCATGCGCACGCTGGACAGTTCCTCATGGTTCGCGCCAACGAGACGGGCGAGCGTGTCCCGTTTACCCTGGCCGGCTGGAACGGTGACGAGGGCTGGGTCGAGTTCATCTTCATGGTGATCGGCAAGACCACCGAGATGCTTTCCACCTACGAGGCCGGCGAGTCGCTGCGCGACGTCGTGGGCCCGCTGGGCGTTCCTACCGAGATGGCCGAGGGCCCCTGCGCCGTCATTGGCGGCGGCGTCGGCCTGGCAATTGCCTTCCCGGTCGCCAAGCACCTGGTCGAGACCGGCCACGAGGTGCACGCCATCATGGGCGCCCGCACCAAGGACCTCCTGCTCATGGAGGACCAGTTCCGCGAGCTCCTCGACGAGGACCACATCCACATCACTACCGATGACGGTTCCTACGGCGAGCAGGGCGTTGTCACCGCTCCGCTGGAGCGCCTGCTGCAGGACAAGGCCGTGAGCCAGGTCTTCTGCGTCGGCCCTGTTCCGATGATGAAGTTCTCGACCCTCACCGCCCAGAAGTACGACACCCCCATCACCGCGTCGCTCAACCCCATCATGGTTGACGGCACCGGTATGTGCGGCTGCTGCCGCGTCGAGGTGGGCGGCGTGACCAAGTTCGCTTGCGTCGACGGCCCCGACTTCGATGCCACCCTGGTCGACTGGGATGACCTTCGTGCCCGCCAGGCCGCTTACCGTTCCGAAGAGGGCGAGTCCCTCAAGGCCTATGAGGAAAAGAGCTGCGCATGCCACTAGTTAACGGTCGTTTCGTTGCCGATATGAAGTCGCCCCGCACCCCCGATAACGAGGAGCCGGCTGCCGAGCGCGCCTGCGACTTCCGCCCCGTCGACAAGGGCTTCACCGAGGAGATGGCGCTGGCCGAGGCCGAGCGCTGCCTCAACTGCAAGAAGCCGTTCTGTGTCGAGGGCTGCCCCGTCAACATCAACATCCCCCGCTTTATCGAGCAGATCCGCGAGAAGGACTTCGGCGGCGCCCTCGATACCATCCGCGAGGACTCCATGCTTCCCGCCATCTGCGGCCGTGTCTGCCCGCAGGAGAACCAGTGCGAGGGCAAGTGCATCCGTGGCAAGAAGTCCGAGCCCGTGGCCATCGGCCAGCTCGAGCGCTTCCTGGGTGACCGCCCCGAGCTCGCCTCCACGCCCAAGATGGCCCCCAAGAACGGCAAGAAGGTCGCCGTCGTCGGCTCCGGCCCGTCCGGCATCACCTGCGCCGGCGAGCTCGCCCGTAACGGTTTTGACGTCACCGTCTTTGAGGCCTTCTTCACCGGCGGCGGCGTGCTGGTCTACGGCATCCCCGAGTTCCGTCTGCCCAAGGCAGTCGTCAAGCGCGAGATTGACGGCCTGGAGGACATGGGCGTCAAGTTTGAGTACAACTCCGTCGTGGGCAACATGGCCACGGCCGAGGAGCTGTTCGAGCAGGGCTTCGACGCCATCTACGTGGCGACCGGCGCTGGCCTGCCCAAGTTCCTCAACGTCCCCGGCGAGAACCTGCCCAACGTCTTCTTCGCCAACGAGTACCTCACCCGCGTGAACCTGATGAAGGCCAACAAGTTCCCCGAGTACGACACCCCCACCAAGCACGGCAAGAACGTCGTCGTCTTTGGTGGCGGCAACGTGGCTATGGACGCCGTCCGTACCGCCAAGCGCCTGGGCGCCGAGCACGCCATCATCGCCTACCGTCGTACCGAGGACGAGATGCCCTGCCGTCGCGCCGAGCTGCACCATGCTAAGGCCGAGGGCGTCGAGGTTCTGCCGCTCGTCTCCCCGCTCGAGTTTGTCGCCGGCGAGGACGGCTCCGTGTGCGCCGTCAAGGTCCAGAAGATGGAGCTCGGCGAGCCCGACGAGTCCGGCCGCCGTCGCCCGGTGCCCATCGAGGGCGCCATCGAGGAGATCCCCTGCGACGTCGCGATCTCGGCTATCGGTACCAACGCCAACCCCTTCGCAAAGAAGATCGGCGGCAAGATGGAGCTCAACAAGTGGGGCTACATCGTCGCCGACGAGGAGACCGGCCAGACCACCGATCCCCGCATCTGGGCCGGCGGCGACATCGTCACCGGTGCCGCTACGGTCATTCTGGCGATGGGCGCCGGCAAGAAGGCCGCTGCCTCCATCACCAAGAGCCTGCTGGGCGAGTAATCACCCGCAGCGCTAGCCGCTAAACGGCAAAGTCCCCGTCGAGCACACGCCCGACGGGGACTTTTTTCTATACCGGCCGCCCGAAACGCCACAAAGGTGCATGTCCCCTTGTGGTGGTTTTTAATCGGCTAGCCTTCGAGCTGCGCCGCTTTGTAGCGGTAGGCAGCGGCGATGACGTCTTTACAGCCTTCGCGTCCCAACTTGGCGCGGTTGACAACGATATCCTTGCCGCTCGTCATCTTCCACTTTCCGGCGCTGTAGCGCTTGTAGAACGCCTCGCGCGCCTTCTGCTGCTGCTTGACCAGCTTGGCGCCCTTCTTTTTGTTGAGGCCGCGCTTTTTGCGCACAATCTCGACGCGGTCCTCAAAGGGTGCGGTCACCAACACGGCAATGTGGTTGGGGTTGTTACGCAACAGGTAATCGGACAGGCGGCCTTCGATAATGCAGCTCTCGGTCTCGCCCAGATCCAAAATCACTTGGCTCATCTTTTGGAACAACTTATCCGAGTACGAACGCGCATCGTAACGGTCGGGCAGAAACGCCATGTTCTCCACGGCCAGACGTTCGTCATAGGCGGCCATCTTGTCGAGCGACTCGCCCGCGCGCAGCGACGCACGCACCAGCAGCTCGTTATCGTACAGCGGAATCCCCAACTCGTCGGCAAGCATGCGACCAATCTCGTGGCCCTCGGCGCCAAAGTCGCGCGCGATGGTAATGACCACAGGATTCTTCTTGTTCTCCAGATCGCTCATCGCGATTCCTTTCTCTATGTGACAAAGGGGCTGTCCCTTTGCCACATTCTACGCTGCCACCATTCGCCTCTGATACGCCCTCACCAGCAGCGAGATACCAAAGTTGAGCACAAAGTACATCGCAAACACCAGGCCGTAGAGCATAAGCACCTGCGACAGGTCGATCGCGTGGGCCATCACGACGTTTGCCGTGTACATGAGCTCGGCCACGTTAATACCCGAAAGATACGAGCTGTCCTTAATGACGGTCGTGCACTGGCTAAACAGCGCTGGGATGATCGTCTTAAACGTCTGAGGCAGAATGATGTAGCGCATGGTGGCAAAGAAGCCAAAGCCCTGGCTCTGCGCCGCCTCAAACTGGCCGCGCGGAATCGAGTTGAGGCCGCCGCGCACAATCTCGGCCATAACAGCGCTGGTAAACAGCGTAAAGGCGATGGTCGAAATCACAATGTCCAAACCCTGCACCGTAAAGTAGATAAACAGGATCCACAGCAGGTTCGGCGTGCAACGGAACAGCTCGATATAGGCGCTCACCAAAATACGGAACGGGCGGGGCGCATAGCTTTTAACGAGCGCCAGCACCGTGCCAAAGATGAGCGAGAAAAAGATCGACAGCGCCGAGATCTCGATCGTCTTAACAAAGCCGCCCCAAATGTAGAGCAGGTTGGTCGCGTTGAAGATTTCCATGCGCTAGGCCTCCTCTACGTTGTCGAGCCCCAGCTCGGCCAGGCTCACGCCGCGCGGACGCTCCTTGGAGCGGCGCTCGAGCCACTGCACCAGCATGGCGAGCGGAAAGCAGATGATGAAGTACATAAGGCAGCAGACGATGTATCCCTGCAGGTAGCCGTACAGACTTACAAAGTTGTCGGAACGGTACATAAGGTCGCCGCCGGCCACGAGCGCCAGCACCGACGTGTTCTTGACCAGGTTGAGCGCCTGATTACACAGCGGCGGCAGAATAATCTTGAATGTCTGGGGCAGCACGATGTACCAGTACGCCTGCGCACGGGTGAAGCCCTGGCTCTGGGCCGCCTCCATCTGACCGCGCGGAACCGCCTCGATACCGGTGCGGATGACCTCCGAGATGTAGGCCGCGTGATACAGACCCACGCCCAAGAAGCCCAGCACGAACGGCGCGATGCGCACCGGCTGGTCGGCACCGGTTATGGCCTGCAAAAACTGCGGACCGGCCATGTACATAAAGAGCACCTGCACGGGCAACGGGGTATTCTGGTAAAACTCCACGTACACGCGGCTTATGGCGCGCAACACGCGCGAGCGAGTGGTAGAGAACACACCCAGTAGCGTGCCCAGCACCAGCGACAGCAGCAGACCGGCAACGACCACCTGTAGCGTCACGCCAAAGCCCTCCCAGAAGGGCCCCATGTTTTGAAATGTCGTCGACCAACGGTCGGCGTCAAATAATCCTTCGAGCATTTGATTCCTTCCTTGGACGATGCGCCTATACAAGACCCCAGGTCTTGACCTCTTGGTCGAGCCAGCCGTCGGCCAGGCGATCGCAAATCACCTGATCGACCACGGCCGAAAGGTCGCAGCCCTTCTTGGTCGCCACGCCGTAGCCCTGCTCGCCAAACTTGACCTCGGGCTGCAGCAGCTCAACGGTCTCGTTCATGTAACCGGCCAGCGTGGAGCGGTCCATGGCAAAGACGTCGATATTGCCGGCGTCGAGCGAACTCTTGATGATGGGGTAGCCGCTAAAGGCCCTAAACTCGGGCTTGCAGCTAAAGCCGTTGTCCTTGATCATCTGCTCGATCAGGCCCTGCGTGGTAGCACCCTGGCTCACGCCGATGATCTTGCCGTCCAGGTCCTCAATCGAGGTAAAACCCGAACGCTTCTTGACCATGAGTCCCACGTAGTCGGTGCGGTACGGCGTCGAGAAATCCCAGCTCTTCTTGCGCTCGTCGGTGATAGTGTAGGTCGCCGCGACCACGTCGAGTTGCCCGTTATCGATCAGCGGGCCGCGCGTCTTGGGCGTTACGTCGGTAAACTCGACAAGCTCCTGGGCGCGGGCCTCCTTGTAGCTCACGCCAAAGACGGCAGCGGCGATCTGGTAGCACAAATCGACTTCCATACCCTCAAAGCGGCCCTTGGCGGTGTCGTAATAGCCATAGCCGGGAACATCCTTCTTAACGCCGGCATTCAGATGGCCACGCGACTTGATGGCCGCAAGCTTGGACCCCTTGTCGGAGTCCTCGCCGCTGGTGGAGGTGCCGCAACCGGTAAGCGCGGTCCCCGTCAGCGCAAGCATACCGGCGCCCGCCAGCTGCAAAAAGTGACGGCGCGACACGGCCGCCCTCGTCATATCCGTCATGTCCATCACCGCGCCTAGTGCAAAATCTTGGACAGAAACTCGCGGCAGCGCGGGTTCTCGGGGTTATCGAAGAAGTGCTCGGGCGTGCCCTCCTCCAGAATGCGGCCGTCCTCCATAAAGATGACGCGGTCGGCCACCTGGCGCGCAAAGCCCATCTCGTGCGTCACGCAGATCATGGTGATGTCCTCCTGCGCGAGCTCAATCATAACGTCCAGAACCTCCTGGACCATCTCGGGGTCGAGCGCCGAGGTCGGCTCGTCAAACAGGATGATGGGCTGCTTGGTGCACAGGGCGCGGGCGATGGCGATGCGCTGCTGCTGACCACCCGAGAGATTCTGCGGGCACTCGCCGGCCTTATGCGCCATCCCGACGCGCTTGAGCGCGGCGATGGCGATCTCGGTCGCCTCCTCCTTGCTCTTCTTTTGCAACTTGATGGGTGCGAGCGTCAGATTACCCAGCACCGTCATGTTAGGATACAGGTTGAACTGCTGAAACACCATGGAGCTGTACTTGCGAGCCATCTCCAGGTGATTCTTTTTGGTGAGCGGCGTACCGTCGATGACGACCTCGCCCGACGTGGGCTCCTCCA
Source organism: uncultured Collinsella sp. (assembly GCA_902470345.1). Classification (GTDB taxonomy): domain Bacteria; phylum Actinomycetota; class Coriobacteriia; order Coriobacteriales; family Coriobacteriaceae; genus Collinsella. The sequence continues at coordinate 33,750 of CABRGB010000006.1, read as the reverse complement.
GATAATCGACGCAACGGATGAGCGTTGACTTACCCGAACCGGAAGGCCCGATCATTACGAGCTTCTCGCCGCGCTTGACGGTGAGATTGATATCTTTGAGCACATGCAGGTCGCCAAAGTACTTGTTGAGATGCTTGATCTCGATCATGTCTGCCATGAATGTCCCTTCCCTGCGTTTACACGAGTTGCACTATTGTACGGAAAGAACCACGTTTCCGCAGTCCACACTACATTCCCGTAAAGAACCCGCAACCTTTAACCCACTCATTGGGGACAGGCTTAAATGAGTACCCGCTCATTGGCACTCATTTAAGCCTGTCCCCAATGAGTACCCAGCCCAGCAAAAAGGGGCGCGACCGCAATGGTCACGCCCCTCAGCATCGGCTATGTGTCGGCCGGCGCTTACGCCAATTTTGCGCCGACGATCTTTGCTGCTGCCGGCTTATCGAAGTTACCGCCAGTGGCCTTGCCGAGTGCGCCCATAACCTGGCCCATCTGCTTCTTGGACGTGGCGCCCAGCTCGGCGATAACCTGCTCGATCAGGGCCTCGAGCTCCTCGCCCGAAACCTGTGCGGGCAGCAAGCTCTCCAGAATCTTGACCTGCTCGGTCAGGTTGTCGGTACGCTCTTGGTCGGTGCCGGCCTTGATGGACATCTCCAACGTCTCGCTCGTCTGCTTAATCAGACGTTTGATCATGCTGTTGACGTCTTCCTCGGTCACATCGCGACGCTCGTTGACCTCGATATTCTTCACCTCGGCCTTAACCTGGCGAATGATAGACAGGCGAACCTTGTCCTTGGCCTTCATGGCCGCAATCATTTCCTTCTGCAGCTCTTCGTTGGTCATCTGCAAATCCTCCTCAATAGTGCGGGCGGCACTCACACGAGCGCCGCCCCATGATTACTTAGTCGTCGACGAATCGTCGGTCGAACTCTTGGTGACGCCCTTCAGGCTGACGTTGTACGGCACGTCCTTGGGCATGGGGTTAACGGTGATGTCGGCGTCCTTCTTGTACTGCTCCAGCCACTCGCTGTACGCGGTGCTTGCCGCCTGCGTCTTCACCACGTTGGAGACATACTTCTTGATGTCCTTGGGCACCTGCTTAATGTCATCGACCTGATTATCGACATGGAAGTAGTCGGTGCACTTGATGATGTGATAACCATAGGTCGACTCGACGACGCCGCTCACATCGCCCTTGTTGAGTCCCTCGAGCGCCGCCTGGTAGCTGTCGACGAAGGTGGTGAGCTTGTCCCAGCCCACATCGCCCTTCTTCTCCTTGGAGCCGGTGTCCTCGGAGTACTGCTCAACGGCATCCTCAAAGCTCAGCTCGCCGGAGTTGATCTTGTCCAGGCACTCCTGCGCCTTGGCCTTGGCGGCAGCCTTGTCCTCGTCGGATGCGTCGGAATCGACCTTGATCAGGATATTCGACGAACGACGGGCATCGTTGCAGTTGGACAGGTTCTCATTGATGTAATCGACAATCTCGCTGTCCTTGGGCTTGCTGGTGGGTGCCACGGCATCCTTGAGCTTCTGCTGCGCCAGGCTCTCCTTGAGCGAATCCTTGTAGGTGTCCTCGGTGTAGCCGTAGGTCTTAAGCGTCTTCTTAAAGGTCTTGGCGCCGCCCGCGCTCTTGCACGCGTCCTTCCAAGCCTTCTCGACCTCCTTGTCCGACACCGTCACGCCGTTGTCCTTCTGCGCCTGCTGAAGCAGAATCTGCTGCGCGTAGGAGTCGATGAGCTGCTTGCGGTACTTCTTGGGTGTGAGGTCGTTGTCGACCAGGTACTGTGCCCAGTCCTTGTCCTTGGTGTAGCCGTAGGACGTGCGCATGCTCATGATCTGCTTGGTCGCGGTGTCCTCGGTGAGGTTGGTGCCGTTGATGGTAGCAGCCACGCCACCAGTAAGCTTATAGCCCGAGCTGGCACTTTCGGTCTGCGACATCAGGCCGGAGCACGCCATGGCCGAGACGGAAAGCAGCATCGCCAGCACGCCGATGACCACCAGGACAATCTTGACGGTCTTGGACACATAGGTCTTGCGCTGCTTCTTACGAGAGCTGGAGGCGGCGCGGGACCGCTGCTCGGGCGTCGGCGCGGCCTCGGGGTTCTTTTTCTTGTTTGCCATGTTTGGCCTTTCGCATCACGAATCGAACAAACGCCATTGTGTCACAACGCAGCCCCCGCGGCACACCTGGTGCATGGGGGACAGGTTAATCTGCACCATTTTGGTGCAAAGGGGACAAGTCTGGCAGTTGGCAGTTAGGGACGTTCCTTTTCTGCCGGCAGTTAGGGACAGTCCCCAAGTGCCGGCTTAGTTCCACCTTAGAAGTGGCGACGGATGGCGTCGACCATGCCTTGGCACGTGGTCTGGCCGAGCACATCGGCCGCAGCGTCGGTGTCCATAAAGATATTCATGAGTGCCTGAAGTGCCTCGACCTGACCGCCCGGCTCGGCGATGCCCAGGTTGATGATGATCTGCGCCGGCACCGGGGCGCCCATGCCCGCCATCGCGTTGAACGTCACAGGTGTGACGGGCTTTACCACCGCGATATAGGGCTTGGCCACAAATCCCGGATCGGTATGCGGAATGGCGATGTTTGCCGCCGGCATGGCGAGACCCGTGGGATAGGCGTCCTCGCGCGTGCGGACGGCGTTGAGCCAACCCTCGGCAATGTAGCCGCGCGGGGCAAGCTCGCCCTCGAGCCGCGCAAACACCTCGCCCGGCGTCGCACACTCCCAATCAAAAAACACCAGCTCAGGCGTAAACAGCGCTTCGTTATCCGCCATGCGCTCACCTCTCTCACCTAGTCACCTGCGACGTTCTTGAATGACTAGTCGTTAAAGACCGTCCCCGATGACTACCTAAAACAAAGGATGGCCACTTGCGCCTTGGCGCCAATGACCACCCTGACTACTCGGCTAAATTGTACTGTGCGCCACTAGCCGCGAGGCGCATCAATTGCGACCTTGCCGCTCTCCAGCACGTGAACGCGACCGTCGGCGAGCATCTGCACGACCTCGGGATACAGCACATGCTCGATCGCGTGGATGTGCTCCTCAAGCGTGTCGACGTCCCAGCCCTCCTCAACAGCCAGCGCACGCTGGGCGATGATGGGGCCGTTGTCGTAAATCTCGTTGGCAAAGTGCACGGTCACGCCGGTCACCTTGACGCCGCGAGCAAACGCATCGTCAATCGCATGCGCGCCGGTAAAGCTCGGCAGCAGTGCCGGATGCAGGTTGACCACGCGATTGGGGAACGCCGCCAGCAGCGGCGTATGCACCATGCGCATGTAGCCGGCCATGACCACATACTCGCAGCCGCGCTCGAGCAGCTCATGCGCAATGATCTCGTCAGCCGCGATGGGATCGGCATAGACATCCTTGGACAGTGTGAGCGTCTGGATGCCCGCGCGCTCAGCGCGCTGCAAACCCTTAGCCGAAGGACGGCTCGACACCACAAGCTCAATCGAGGCGTTGAGCTTGCCGGCGGCGATCAAATCGATCAACGCCTGCAAGTTGGTACCCGACCCGCTGATGAGCACGCCGATCTTGAGCGGCTCGGCGGTATCAGTGCCGGTCGGACGGTTATAGGGCACAAAGCCCAGGCCCTCGGCAGCAGTCATCTGCTCGTTAGCGCTCATCGGAGTACACGACCTTACAGGAACCCTCGACGCACTCGCCCACGCGGAACGGCTTCTCGCCCAGCGCGACCAGGGCCTCGGTAACCGCAGCCTCGTCCTCGGGGGCGACGATCAGGCACAGGCCGACACCCATGTTGAAGGTCTTGCATGCCTCGTTGGGCGCAAGCTCGGCCTGACGCGACACGTAGGTGATGACGGGCGGAACATCCCAGCCCATCTCGGCGCCGTTGCGGGTGACCACGGCGTCGACGTCGTCGGCGAGCGCGCGGTTGAGGTTCTCGGTAATACCGCCGCCGGTGATATGGGCAATGGCATGAACGTTGGCGCCGCCGCGCAGCAGCTCCAGAATCGGCTTGACGTAGATGCGCGTGGGGGCCAGCAGAGCGTCTGCCAGCGATGCGCCGCCGAGCTCCTCGAGCGGACGGCTCAGCTCCTCGGCCTTAGCGGCGGCCTCGGGCGTGCCCGGCTTAATGCCGTCGACACCGATGACCTTGCGCACGAGTGAGTAACCGTTGGAGTGCACGCCGGTGGAGGGCAGGCCCAGGATCACATCGCCGGGTCGAACGTTCGCGGGGTCGAGCATCTTGGGACGATCGACAACACCCACGGTAAAGCCGGCGAGGTCGTAATCGGCGGGGGCCATGACGCCCGGGTGCTCGGCCATCTCGCCGCCCACGAGCGCGCAGCCCGCGAGCTTGCAGCCGTCGGCCACGCCCTTGATGATCTTTGCCATGTGCTCGGCCTCAATGTGACCGATGGCAACGTAATCCAGGAAGAACAGCGGCTCGGCGCCCGAAGCCAAAATGTCATTGACGCACATGGCGACCAGGTCCTGGCCCACCGTCTCGTGACGGTCCATGATCTGGGCGAGCACGAGCTTGGTGCCCACGCCGTCGGTGCCGCTGATCAGGATCGGGTCTTCCATATCCTTAAGCGCGGCGGCCGAGAACAGGCCACCAAAGCCACCGATGCCGCCGATGACCTCGGGGCGGTTGGTGTCCTTGACCATCTGCTTAATAGCGTCGACGGCGCGGCCGCCCTCGGCGGTATCGACGCCGGCGTCCTCGTACGTCACATGCTTGCTGTCGCTCATCTGAGCCTTCCTCTCCCACTACCGTGGCGCCGCGCGGACGCCAAACGGTGCTCATAGTTGCGTTCATTTCGGCGCGTGCCATAACGGCACGCGCCGTCATATCAACAAAACAGCAGGTAAAACCTACCAAAATAAACCTGTCCCTACATGGCAGGCTTTAGGCCTCGCCGTGCTCCTCTTCCCAGCTGCGGTCGTCGTATTTCTCGACCACGGCGTCGTCGTCAAAGTGCAGCGGCTTGTCCAGGTTGCGGGGCTTAAAGCCCTCCATGAACTTGTCGCGGCCAAAGCTCTCGGGAATCGCCACGGGGTAGCGTCCGGTAAAGCACGCATCGCAGTAACCGCCCTTGGGCATGACCTTCAGCAGGCCCTCGACCGAAAGGAAGGCCAGCGAATCGGCGCCGATATACTCGCAAATCTCGTCGACCGTCTTGTTGGCGCTGATAAGCTGCGACTGCACGTCGGTATCGATGCCGTAGAAGCACGGCCAGATGACCTCGGGCGAGTTGATGCGGATATGAATCTCCTTGGCGCCGGCGTTGCGCAGCATCTTGACGAGCTGCACCATGGTGGTGCCGCGGACGATGGAGTCGTCGATGACGACTAGGCGCTTGCCCTCGATGTTGTCGCGCAGCGGGTTGAGCTTCATACGCACGCCCATGGCACGCAGCTCCTGCGTAGGCTCGATAAACGTACGGCCCACATAGCGATTCTTGATAAGGCCCTCGCCAAAGGGAATACCGCTCTCGTGCGAATACCCCTCCGCGGGCGGCAGACCGGAGTCGGGCACGCCGATAACCAGGTCGGCCTCGACGGGCTCCTCATGTGCCAGCTGACGACCCATGTCATAACGGCAGGCGTAGACGCTCTTGCCGTTCATGATGGAGTCGGGGCGAGCGAAGTAGACCTGCTCAAAGATGCAGTTAGCAGGCTCTTCGGCGGCAGGCACGCCTTGCTCAGACACAAGGCCCTCGGCGCTGATGCGCAAAATCTCGCCGGGACGGACGTCGCGGACGTACTCAGCGCCCACAATGTCGAGCGCACAAGTCTCGGAGGCGACGACCCAGCCGCCGGCGCGGGTGACATGGGTGGTGGCGTCGACCGTCGCGGCGCCGTCCTGCGACGGCAGCTGCGAAACGGATGCGGCGTCGGCCTGATCCAGGCCCTCGTCCACGAGCTTGCCCAGCACGAGCGGGCGAATGCCGTGCGGGTCGCGGAATGCGTAGAGCGCCTGCTCGTTGATGAGTGTCATGGCGTAGCCGCCGCGCACGAGCTCCATGGTCTTGCGAATGCCCTCGCGCAGATGGCCAGTACGCTGAGTAAAGTAGCCGATGAGTTTGGTCGCGACCTCGGAATCCGAGTTGGAGAGGAACGGTACGCCCAGCTCGATCAGCTGGCGGCGCAGCTCGTCGGTGTTGACGAGGGTGCCGTTGTGCGCGAGCGCGATAATGACGCTATTGATGGTAGAGAGGTGCGGCTGAGAGGCTTCCCAGCTCTTGGCGCCGGCGGTGCCATAGCGCACATGACCCACGGCCAGCTGACCGGAGAGCGTCGATAAGTCGGCATTGGAGAACACGCGGTCGAGCAGGCCCAGGTCCTTGCGGACCATAACCGTACCGCCGTCACCAACAGCGATTCCCGCCGATTCTTGGCCACGGTGCTGCAGTGCACGCAGGCCAAAGTACGTCAGTCGAGCCACGTCACGATCGGGCGCCCACACACCAAAAACGCCGCATTCCTCATGCAGCTGGTCGGAGTCCGGATCATACGTCGACATGGCGTTCACCTGTCCCGCGGCGCGCTCGGCCGCGCGGATGGTTTCTTGAGACATGGCATCCCCTCAGAGCCTCGTATTTTGGCGTTACCCGCCTTATTATACGCACGGCGCGACGCGCTCCCCAGCGCATGAGCAGCGCTTTTTAAAAGCCCACCGAGCTAATAATCCGTTTTGCGGCCAAACATTTTATCGGTCTGCCCAGTGCAAGCGCCCGCGCCCCCCATATGGCCGCCGCGTCCACCGTTGGGGATTGCAAAGTTGCAATTGGGACGTTCGTCCTGTCTTTTAGCAGGTCGGCGGCGTATCCTAGTAACCTAGGACAAAGCGAGAAAGGTTCTGTATGGATCGAAACGAACTCGACCCCAGCGTCCCCAGCGCCACGGAGGTCAAGAAGATTCCCCTCATCATTAAAGTGTACGCCGTCCTGTGCATCCTGTCCGGCGTGGGCACACTCCCGTCGGTCGCCGTCTTTATGTGGCAGGTCATCACCGCACTCATTAACGGCAACGCCGCCGCTAAGCTCGGTGATAACACCCTGGTCGCGGTTGGCCTTATCGTCGCCGGCATTATGCTCTCGGCGGCAAGCGCGATCATCTTGATCGTCTTTGGCCTGGACCTCATCAAGGACCAGCGGCGCAATGCCGCCCGCCTGTCTTACGTCCTCATCGCATTTACCGTCGTGGAGCTTTTAGTTGACGTGATGCTCCAGGGTATCGGACCCTTCCTGCTGCGCCCCGCCATTCAGCTCGGTATCCTCATTGCGCTGTCGGCCACCGTCGACCCCACGCTACGCCAGGAGCGCGAACTGCAGCGCCGTCTGCAAGAGATGCTCGACCGCGATGCCGCCGCCGAGGGGATGCTCGGCCGCGACGAAACCGGCGAGGGCTACATCAAGCTCAACTACTTCAACCTGTTCTGGGTATTCTTCGTCTGCAGCGTGTTAGGTCTCATTCTCGAGGAAGTCTGGCATATGGTCGTCGTCGATCCCGGCGTCTATCAGGACCGGGCCGGTATGCTATTTGGCCCCTTTAGCCCCATCTACGGATTTGGCGCGGTGCTCATGACCATGGCGCTCAACCGCTTCTATAAAAAGAATCCTCTGATCATTTTCCTGGTAAGTGCCCTGATCGGCGGCGCTTTCGAGGTGTTTGTAGGCTGGTTTATGCAGACCTCATTTGGCGTGGTGTCGTGGAGCTACTCGCACATGAAACTGTTCGGCATGCCCGACCCACTCGCCGTCCTTACGGGCGGACGCACCTGCACGGGCTTTGCCTGCCTGTGGGGCCTGGGTGGCCTTATCTGGATCAAGCTGCTGCTGCCGAGGCTGCTCAAGCTCATCAACATGATTCCGTGGAAGAGTCGCTACTCGGCTACCGTCATCTTTACCGTCATTATGCTGGTCGACGGCGTCATGACGCTGCAGTCACTCGACTACTGGTACCAGCGCGTCAACGGCACGGAGCCAGATATTCCCGTCGCGCAGTTCTATGGCAAGTATTTCGATAACGACTACATGGAGAACCGCTTCCAGAGCATGACCATGAGCCCCAAGGATGCGACGCGCGTGTAGCGCCCACCGCGCCCAAAACGCAAAATGCCCGCCGGTATCACACGTACCGGCGGGCATTTTTATAAACGACCCTTCTATCGACACAAGCCCCTACGCCTCGCGCTCGACCTCGCTCACGCACTCATTCTTGATGGTGCCAACGAGCGTCTGCAGCGCATCGACCACATGTGGGCGAATGTCTCCGCCAATGAGTACGAGCATGATGTCGTCGCCCACGGTAAGCTCACCGCTCGCCAGCCACACGCGCACATAGCCGATACCCGGCATCGCGCGCGTTACCTCGATAGCAGCCTGCACCTTTTCGGCATCGAAGCCAAACACCATGCCGCCCACCTTATGTCCAGGCGCCACACCATCTGTCTCGACCCCACGCACCTCGGACTTAGGCGTCGCACGCACCACGCCATTGTGTGTCAGGTACATCCCACAATCAGCCGCCGAAACATCGGCCTTGGCTTCGCGCAGCCAGGCATCAACCGAAGGCATCGATTTGCCGTTCTCAAGCATCATTTCTCCTTTTTACTGTCGTCGAGTAGCTCATTTGGGACGGGGCTCTTTTAGCTACTCTCGAACCACTTATTCCTCGACCGGCGTGAGTACCATGACTGCGCGCGTATTGCTAAATGACAGCGAACGACAGGTCACAAGCGTTACGACCTTGGTTGCCGAAGCGGCACGATTGGTGGCATCACTCGCCACGGCAGAGGCACCGTCGAGCATCTCGGACAGGTAATTCTTCAGTCCGTCATCGCCCTCAAAGTTAGGCGTGCGCGCCTTGGCATACGTGTCCTCGACCACCTTGGTCGCCAGCGGGCGCAACTTATACGTCGCATCGCGCGTGATGTAGTACACGTATTCCATGCTGTCGAACGTCGCCTGATCGGTCGTATCCGAAATCACGTTGAACATCGAACCGTCGTTCATGTGATGACCGTAAATCGTGGTCTGCTGATCCACCATGCCCGGCGCGGTGTCGTCGCTATCCAAGAAGATGGCTCCCGAGGCATTGGCCGTACCGTCAAACAGCGTGTTGAGGTACTTGGAGTTGTTGTTGGTTTGCACCACGGGGTAGTTGATGTTGGTGCCGGGCGCGTAAATCCAACCAACAACCTCGGGATTTGTCTGGGCAAGCGCGTTGAAGTCGATAATTGGCACGCCGCTGGCGTCCTTGTCGCTCACATATTGCTTTTCGATTTTTTGATACGACTCGCTCGCCTGCTTGTAGCCGATCCGTGCGTTGATAAAGATGGCGGCCGCAGCAACGATCAGGCCAATGCCGATGATGATGAGCAGAATGGGAATGACGGAGCGGCGCTTTTTGCGCGGCGGCTCAGTATAGCTCGATGGCGCGGCATGCGCCGAAGAGCGAGGTGACTTCTTGGCCGTGCTGTATGACGAAGGGCGATATGCAGTAGGTGCATCCTGACGACGATGCTTCGCCGGCGTCACGGGACGCGGCGCGCGCGGCTGCTGAGGAGAGGATATCCGACCCTGCTGCGGCACGCGGGCTGCTCCCGACTTGGCTGGATCGGGAATCCGAGAAGCCGAAAAACGCTTTCCCTGATAGTCGGACATGGCTCTCCTTATGCTACAAATGGACTGGCAGAGCGCTTAGGCGTCAGCCATCTCCTGCTTCATCTTCTTGATAACCTTGCGGTACTCGGGGTCGCATGCGCCCAGAATCTGCGTGGCGTAAATGGCAGCGTTCTTGGCACCGTTGATGGCCACACAGGCAACGGGCACGCCCGAAGGCATCTGTACCATCGACAGCAGCGAGTCCATACCACCCAGATCGCTCGTCTTCATAGGCACGCCGATGACCGGCAGCGGCGTAAACGCAGCCACGACACCGCCCAGGTGAGCAGCCTTGCCGGCGGCAGCGATAATTACCTTGATGCCGCGGTCGGCAGCAGTCGAGGCCCACTCATGGACCTTCGCCGGTGTGCGGTGTGCACTTGCAATCACGAGCTCATAGGGCACGCCCAGTGCCTCGAGCTCGGCGGTGCAGCCTTCCATAACGCCCAGATCGGACTTGGAGCCCATGATGATCCCGACAACCGGCTTCTGATCTGCCATAAACAAAGACCTCCTGTTGAGAGCGGTGACGCGGCGAATCCGCGACCCTTAACTACTGAGAGTAGTATAGCTGCTCCCGTCCCTGCGGTCTGTGGGTGCTCTGCGGCGGCCCGGTGTTTTCATCTTCACTCCGGTTGCTGCGCAAAGTCGTTCAGATGAAAACACCGGGCCGCCGCAGAGCACCTTCGACCTACCGGGAATTGCTATGACGTACGTTAGCTGAAATAAAAAACGTGGGCTCTGTCGTTCATTCGAACGACAGAGCCCACACTCACTTTATTTCTCAGCCCTAGTCATCGCGCAAAGCCCCTTCGGCAGCACACGGTGCAACCGAGTCACCGTAGGCCGGGGCAGAGGGGGTCGAGTTTCCCACTGAGCGACTCTGCTTGCAGCCGGAGCGAAAGGGGGAAATCTCGGCCCCTCCCGCCCCGGCCGGCCAGGTCAACTACACCGTGTGCTGCGGCAGGTCCTGCAGGGCGATGACGTCCATGCCCATGTCGTTGGCGCTGCCGTGGCCCTGCTGGTCCTCGCGCACCGCCTCGATGGCACTCACGTACGTGTTGGCCGCGGACATCGCCGTCACGCAGGTCACGCCGCGGCGCACGGCCTCGGTGCGCAGCAGGTAGCCGTCGCCACGAGAACCCGGGCCGTACGGCGTGTTGATAATCACCGCAATCTTGCCATCGGCGATGAGGTCGCCGATGTTGGGACGCTCGCCGTCGTGCGGGCCGCTGATCTTCTCCACGACCTCGCACGTCACGTTGCCGCCGCGCAGCACGCGCGCCGTACCCTCGGTGGAGCAGATATCAAAGCCCAGGTAGCGCAGGATACGGGCGACCGAAAGGATGTGGCGCTTGTCGCGGTCGCACACGCTGATGAACACCTTGCCGCAGCTCGGATCGGGCAGCTTGTAGTCAATCGCCAGCTGCGTCTTGGCATATGCCTCAGGATAGCTCTTGGCGATACCCATGACCTCACCTGTCGACTTCATCTCGGGCCCCAGGATAACGTCGGCGCCCGGGAAACGACCCCAGGGCATAACGGCTTCCTTCATGCAGAACCAGTCGAGCTGACGCTCGTCGCTCGGCAGGCCCAGGCTGGCGATGGAATCGCCCGCCATGATACGCGCCGCGCACTTGGCGAGCGGCACACCGGTGGCCTTGGAGATAAACGGCACGGTACGGCTTGCGCGCGGGTTGGCCTCGATCACGTAAACGGTCTCACCCTTGATGGCGTACTGCACGTTGACCAGGCCGCGTACGCCCAGCGCCATCGCGATGCGGCGCGTGGTCTCGCGGAGCTTCGCCTGCAGGCTCTCGCTAAAGCTGAACGGCGGGATGCAGGTCGCAGAGTCACCGGAGTGAATACCGGCCTCCTCGATATGCTCCAGGATACCGCCGATGTAGACCTCTTCGCCGTCGCACAGGGCGTCGACGTCGGACTCGATCGCACCCTCCAGGAAGCGGTCCAGGTACACCGGGTAGTCGGGGCTAATGCGCGCAGCCTCGGCCATGTAATCGCGCAGATGCTCGGCATCGTAGGCGATCATCATGCCGCGGCCGCCCAGCACGTAGCTCGGACGCACCAGCAGCGGGTAGCCGATGTGCGCGGCCACGGCCTCGGCCTCCTCAAACGAGGTGGCCTGGCCCGCCGGCGGATACATAATGCCCAGCTTGTCGAGTAGGGCGGCGAAGCGCTCGCGGTCCTCGGCAAAGTCGATGGCATCGGGCTTGGTACCCATGATGTTCACGCCGCTCTCCTCGAGCATGCGCGCCAGCTTAAGCGGAGTCTGGCCGCCGAGCGTCACCACGACGCCGTCGGGTCGCTCAACATCGATGACATCCATGACGTCCTCGTAGGTGAGCGGCTCAAAGTACAAGCGGTCCGAGGTGTCGTAGTCGGTCGAGACGGTCTCGGGGTTGCAGTTGACCATGATGGTCTCGAAGCCGCGGGCCGCCAGCGCGTAGCTCGCGTGCACGCAGCAGTAATCGAACTCGATACCCTGGCCAATGCGGTTGGGGCCGGCGCCCAGGATCATCGCCTTGGGCTTGTCCGTCGGCGTGGTCTCGTCGGGAGCCACGCACTTCTTGGCATCCGGGCTCGTGCGGTAGATGTTCTCGTACGTCTTGTAGTGGTACTCCGTGGCGCTCGAGAACTCTGCAGCGCAGGTATCGACCGTCTTCATGCTGGGAACCACGCCCAGACCCTTGCGATAGGCGCGCACAAAGCGCTCGTCCGAGCCGGTCAGCGCGGCGATCTCGGCGTCGCTCGTGCCGTACTGCTTGAGCAAGCGCATCGCGTCGGCGTCGATATCCTCCACACGCAGGCCGCGGATGCTCTCCTGGACCTGCACCATGTCGTTGATGCGGCTGAGGTACCACGGATCGATACCGCAGGTGGCATGGATGCGAGAGATGTCCCAGCCACGGCGCAGGGCCTCGACCACAAAGAAGATGCGGTGCTCGGTCGGCGTGGCCACGGCTTGAGCGAGCTCGTCGTCGCTCAGCTTATCGGCACCCTCCTTGCCACCGGCGCAGATACCCTGGTGACCGTCCTCCAGCGAGCGCATGGCTTTGCCGAAGGCCTCCTCAAAGGTGCGGCCAATCGCCATGATCTCGCCCACGGCCTTCATGCGCGTGGTGAGCGTGGGGTCGGTACCCTTGAACTTCTCGAAGGCAAAGCGCGGCACCTTGACCACGCAGTAGTCAATCGTGGGCTCAAAGCAGGCGGGCGTGGCCTTGGTGATGTCGTTGACGATCTCGTCGAGCGTATAGCCCACAGCCAGGCGCGCGGCGGCCTTAGCGATGGGGAAACCCGTGGCCTTGGAGGCCAGCGCGGACGAACGGCTCACGCGCGGGTTCATCTCGATGACGATCAAGCGACCGGTGTTGGGGTTCACGGCAAACTGCACGTTGGAGCCACCGGTCTCGACGCCGATCTTCTCCAGAATGGCGAGCGAGGCCACGCGCATACGCTGATACTCAAGGTCGGAGAGCGTCTGCGCCGGCGCCACGGTGATGGAGTCGCCGGTGTGCACGCCCATGGGGTCGAGATTCTCGATGGAGCACACGATGATGCCGTTGCCGGCGTGGTCACGCATGACCTCCATCTCATACTCTTTCCAGCCCTCGATGGACTCCTCGACCAGCACCTCGTGGGCGGGCGAGAGCTCCAAGCCCTGACTCACGATGGAGACGAGCTCCTCGTGGGTATGCGCGATGCCGCCACCGGCACCGCCCAAGGTAAAGCTCGGACGCAGCACGCAGGGATAGCCCACGCGCTCGGCGATAGCCTCGGCGTCGGCCACGCTATAGGCATAGCCCGAGCGCGCGACCTCCAGGCCAATCTCGGCCATGGCCTCGTTAAAGAGCTTGCGGTCCTCGCCGCGCTCGATAGCGGCCAGGTCGCAGCCGATCATCTCGACGCCGTACTTGTCGAGCGTGCCGTCCTTTGCCAGCTCGACGGCGGCGTTCAGACCGGTCTGGCCGCCCAGCGTGGGAAGCAGCGCGTCCGGGCGCTCTTTCTTGATTACGCGTTCGATAAACTCAGCGGTGATGGGCTCGACATAGGTGCGGTCGGCAAGACCCGGGTCGGTCATGATGGTCGCCGGGTTGGAGTTGACCAGGATGACCTCAAAGCCATCCTCCTTGAGCACCTTGCAGGCCTGGGCGCCGGAATAGTCGAACTCACAGGCCTGGCCAATAACGATGGGGCCCGAACCAATGACGAGGATGCGCTTGATGTCAGTACGTTTCGGCATGTTAGTTCTCCTCGGTCTCGGTCGCGGCGGTCTCGGCGAAATTCCAGCCCTGCAGACGGTCCTTCGCGGTGTCGATGTCCAGGTAGTTCTCCTCGCCGTCCATGAGTCGCGTAAAGGCGGTGAAGAGATAGTGGGCATCGGTGGGGCCGGGCGAGGCCTCGGGGTGGTACTGGACCGAGAAGCACGGGGCGTCGAGCAGCTGGATGCCCTCGGCGGTGCCGTCGTTGAGGTTCACGTGCGTCAGGCGAATGCGGCCGAAGCGCTCGTTCATCACGACTGGCGCGATGCCGCGACGTACCCAGGCGCGCAGGTCGCCATCGGCCGCATGCTCGGTCTCGCCGCCGGAAAGCTCCGGGATCAGTTTGCCCAGACTGGGGAACAGCAGGCCAAAGCCGTGGTTTTGCGCGGTGATCTCCACGCGACGGCTCACCAGGTTCATAACCGGCTGGTTACCGCCACGGTGACCGAATTTAAGCTTTTCCATTTGGGCGCCGCACGCCAAGCTGATCATCTGGTGACCAAGGCAAATGCCAAAGACCGGCACCTTGCCGATCAGCTGCTGCACCTGCTCGTAGGTCTCCACCACGGCATCGGGGTCGCCGGGGCCGTTGGATAAAAAGACGCCGTCGGGATTCATGTCGAGGACCTGCTGGGCGGGCGTATCCCACGGCACGACAGTAAGGTCACAGCCGGCGCGGACGAGGCCCTCCAGAATGCCGCGCTTCACGCCGCAGTCGTAGGCGACCACTTTGTGGCGGGCAGGAACGGCAGGGACAAGCGCAAAGTCATGCGTAGCGGGCAGGTCGCACGCGGCAAAAGCGTGGGGCTCAGGGCAGCTCACGGTCTTGACCAGGTTCTCGCCCACCAGCGTCGGCGCTGCGGCCAGACACTCGGCAAGCTCAGCGACGTCAAAGATTTCCGTCGAGATAATGCCCATCTTGGAGCCGTTGTCGCGCAGGTGGCGCACCAGGGCTCGGGTGTCGATGCCCTCGATAGCGACGATGTCATGGGCACGCAGGTATTCCGGCACGCTGACGGCCGAGCGCCAGTTGGAAGGCGTGGCGCACATGTCGCGGACGATCATGCCGCGCATGGCGGGAGCGCTCGCGGGGCGAGCGGTATCGCCGGGGAAGGCCGACTGGACGTCGGTCTCGTCGATGCCATAGTTGCCGATCTGCGGATAGGTCATGGTTACGATTTGGCCGGCATAGCTCGGATCGGTCATGACCTCAAAGTAGCCCTCAAGCGAGGTGTTGAAGCAGACCTCGCCGGTCGCGGTACCCTCGGCACCGCATGCACGGCCATAAAAAATGGTCCCATCCTCAAGGTACAGGATGCAGGGACCGCAGGTGCCCTTGCTGGTTTTGGCCAGCATGCGCTGGCAAAGCTCGCTGGGCGCGAAGGTGCGGGCAGCGGTGCCCGCAGTATGGTTGTTCGCCATAATTCTCCTTCCCGGTCTCTCCGGACCGGCTTAAAGGTTGGTAGTTAGGCCTTGCGGTATTTTAACCGCAAGTATGCGCCATGGCGTTAATTTCATCGAAATGTTTACGAAATGATAATTATGACTTTCTATGCATAATGATTTTTCTGGGACGGGGATTGAAAAATCATTCTGTCATGTATGCAGTTGGCGAGTAGTCAATTTGGGACGGGGCTATTTTAGCTACCCCGGCTGGGGGCCGCCGGTTGGGTTGATTGACGGTCGGGGCAGCTAAAATAGCCCCGTCCCAAATTGACTACTCAGCGACAAAGCCCCATTCTCAGAATGATTTTTCAATCCCCGTCCCAGAAAAATCATCCCGCGCGGGCACTTGGCTCACGCGGGATGATGGCATCTTATTTATCCTGCTCCAGCAGATCGGACGGTGTGCGGTCGGGCTTGCCACCGCGGAAGATCTCGCGACCGTGCAGGCGATGCTCCAAGTCGCGCTCGGCCTTTTCTTCCGTGATCTTGGTCTGGCTTACCGCCGGGTCCTCAATCAGTGACGATACCGAGTTCACCTGCTTTTGGATGCGCTCGGCAATCGTGTCATCCATGCTCACGATACGCATCTTCCAGTCGATACTCGTGGCATTTGACGAGCTCTTGGTCCACACAAACGTCAAAATGGCGCTCTGATGACCCCGCGCGGGGAACATGCCAAAGAAGGAATCATGCTGGATATTGCTGTCCTCGTCGATATAGGCGTGCACGTTGTACACCACGCGGTCGATCTTATCGTTAAGCAACGCGTTGGTCGCAAGCGCCGCAGCCTGAATCTGCCCGTTGGACAGCAGCTCGAGCTCGTTGGCAGACGACGTGTCCAACACCGTCACCTCTACCGTACCCGTGCGTTCGTCCGCCTCGTCGACGCTAAAGTCGAGCGGGAACTGCGTAAAGCCGTTACCCCACTCAAGGCCGCCCTTCAGCGCGGTCGAAACGGTATCGACCGAAACGCTCTCGGACAGGTTGGCAGTGTTCAGGCGGCGCATCACGCCGTAGCCAATCTGCATGCCCACGATCAGCACCAAGATGCCGATAACCACGACCATGGCAGTCTTCGTAATGGTATGGCTCACCTGCGAGCCCGAAGGATCGTCCTCGGACAGCGGGTCGATATGTTTTGCCTGGCTCGCGCGATCCTCGCTGCGCAGCCGCGCCAGCGTCGCCTTGTCACCGCGCTTGACGGCAGCCTCTTTCTCGCGCATGCGCTCGGTACGCTTTTTGGCGAGCGTAGGATCCAAGACGCCGGATGCATCGATTTCGGAGAATAACTCCGTCACTTCTTCCGGAGTCAAAGGGTTCTTGTCAGCCATAAACTTCCTGTCATATCAATCAGTCGAGCTCGTGCGCACGCGCACCTTCGAACTGCATTCGATAGTAACGGGCATAGGTGCCGCCACGGGCGAGAAGCTGCTCGTGCGTACCACGTTCCACAACGCGACCATGCTCGACGGTCGCAATCTCGTCGGCATGCTTAATGGTCGAGAGACGGTGGGCGATGATAATCGTGGTACGGCCGCGCGCCAGGCGCTCGAGCGACTCCTGCACCGCCTCCTCGCTCTCGTTATCCAAGGCGCTCGTCGCCTCGTCCAGGATCAAGATCTTGGGGTTCTTGAGAAACACGCGCGCAATGGCTACGCGCTGCTTCTGGCCGCCCGAAAGACGGCTGCCACGCTCGCCCACGACCGTGTCGTAGCCCTGCGGCAGCGACTCAATGAAGGTATCGATATTGGCGCGGCGGGCGGCCTCGGCAACTTCTTCTGCCGTGGCGCCTGGCTTGCCGTAAGCGATGTTCTCGCCAATCGTACCGCCAAACAGATAGACATCCTGCTGCACCAGGCCAATGGCGCGGCGCAGACTCTGTTGCGTCACGTCGCGCACGTCCTGGCCGTCGATGCTGATGGATCCGTCCGCCACGTCGTAAAAGCGCGGCAGCAGCGAACAAGTCGTAGACTTGCCGCCGCCCGAGGGGCCAACCAGGGCAATGGTCTGTCCGGGCTTGATGGACAGATTCATATGGTCGATAACAGGGCGTCCGTCGGCGCCGCCCTCGCCCAACTCAACATCCTCGTAGCTAAAGCACACGTCGCGATATTCAACCGCGCCTGCCGTCACCTGCAGGTCCGCGGCATCCGGCTTATCCTGGATATCCGGGGCGGTCGAAAGCACCTCGTCCATGCGCTTAAAGCCGGCGATGGCCTTCTGATACGTTTCGGCCGAATTGACGAGCGTCTCGAGCGGCGTGCAGAACAGTGAAATGTAGAGCGCGAAGGTCGCCATATCGACCGCCTGCAGTTGGCCTTGCGCCACCAGCCAACCACCCAGCAGCACCACGATCACGTACAACACGCCCGAGAGCAGGCCATACGTCGCAGTGTAAACGCCCATGGCGTGATACATATTCTCTTTGGACGAAAGATAGCGGTCGTTGGAGGCGCGGAACTTGGAGCGTTCAGCCTCCTCGTTCGCAAAACTCTTGACCACGCGCATGCCGGCCAGCGAATCCTGCAGCTGAGCATTAATACCGCTGATCTTTTTGCGGTTGTCGCTAAAGACCTCGCGCATGCGCATGTTCTGCCAAAACATGATGGCCGCAAACACCGCCGTCACCACGGCCATAGCAAGCGCCAGCACCGGGGCAATAGCAAAGAGGATCACAAACGAGCCGACGATCTCGATGCCGCAGATGATAATCCACTCGGGCACGTGGTGTGCCGCCTCGCAGATATCGAACAGGTCGTTGACCACGCGGCTCATCATGTCACCCGAGCTGTTGCGATCGAAGTACGCAAAGCTAAAGCGCTCGTACTGATCGAACAGGTCCTCGCGCATCTTGGACTCCATGCGCGCGCCCATCACGTGGCCCCAGTAACTCACAAAGTAGCGACAGGCGCAACGGATGGCATACATCAGCACCAGACCAACCGCGATCATACCGAGCGCCTGCATAATAGCAGCCTGACCCTGGGTAAAGAGCCCACCAGTCAGATTGCGCAGAATAATAGGAAACGCCAGGTCGATGGCGGCAAGCACCAGGGCGCAAACAGTATCGGCAACAAAAAGCCCCATCTGGGGCTTGTAATAAGACAAAAACCTTCTAAACATAATCACCTTACGCGGTTTTACCAAACCGCGTTTCGTCTCGACGCTGCAAGCGCCCCATTTGGACAATCTGGCCTTCAATCGTCGGTCGCGTATATCCATACGCCCCTCCTCTTTTAGGCCACCTTGTCTCAAATGGAGCGCTTTCGCTGACTTACACAAACCTGCGGGATCATCCCCGCTCGTTAAAGATCGGCTCCGCCCAACCTATGCGCGATGCTATCGCAGGCCAAGGCGCCCACGACGGTCTTGGCATCTTCGATCTTGCCGTCGAGCACGGCGTCGATCAGCTCGTGCAGCGGCACCAGATCCACGTTGACAAACTCGTCATCATCGGGGTTGGGCGCATCAAACTCGAGCTTGGTGGCCAGGTAGATGTGAATGATCTCGTCACAGAAGCCGCAGGACGTGACAATCGACGTCAAAAAGCGAATGCGACCGGCCCTAAAGCCCGTCTCCTCATGCAGCTCACGCTTGGCGCAATCGAGCGGGTCCTCGCCTGGATCGAGCTTGCCGGCGGGAATCTCGACCGTCACGCGGTCGATGGCGGTGCGGTACTGACGCACCAGTACGATCTTGCCGCTCTCGGTCAGCGCCACAACGGCCGCCGCACCCGGATGGCGAACGATATCGCGGGCGCTGCGGTGACCGTTGGGCAGTTCAACCTCAAGACGGTGGACGTCGAGGATCTTGCCCTTCCAGGCGCACTCCTCCGAAAGAATCTTCTCGTGCAGCTCGGCATCGTGCGGGTCGTCGTCGCCCAGCACCAGCGCCGGCTCGTCAGCGACCTCGCCACCAGGCTCGCCCTCGGCGTGCCCATACATGCGGCTGTCCTCTTCGACGATCTGCGCGTCCACGAGCTCTTCATTCTTCTCGTCCATCCGTCTCATCCCTCTCGGACTTTAGGCATCCCAGGCGTCGCGGCCACGCAGCGCGCGCAGGCCGATGTCATGACGCAGGGTCTTGCCCTCAAAATCAATCTTCTCGCAGGCCTCGTAGGCAAGGTTGCGAGCGTTCTCGAACGTGTCGCCCAGCGCGGTCACGGCAAGCACGCGGCCACCGTTGGTCACGAGTTGACCGTCCACCACGGCGGTGCCGGCATGGTACACGGTCACGTTCTCCATGGCCTCGGCGTCGGCGATGCCGGTGATGACTTTGCCCTTCTCGTAGCTGCCGGGGTAGCCCGCACTCGTCAGGACAACAGCCACGGCCCACTCGTCACGCCAGTCGAGTTCAATCTGATCGAGCTCGCAGTTGGCGCAGGCGAGCATGACCTCGACCAGGTCGTTCTTGAGGCGCGGCAGCACGACCTGCGTCTCGGGGTCGCCAAAGCGGGCGTTGAACTCCAGCACCTTGGGGCCGGCGGGGGTAAGCATAAAGCCGCCGTACAGGCAGCCGCGGTAGTCGATGCCCTCGGCGGCGAGCTCGGCCACGGTCTGCTCCATGACCTTCACCATGGTGGCGTGCTCCTCGTCGGTCACGATGGGCACCGGGCTGTAGACGCCCATACCACCGGTGTTGGGGCCCTTGTCGCCCTCGAGTGCACGCTTGTGATCCTGCGAGCTGGCCATAGGACGCACGGTCTTGCCGTCGGTAAAGGCCAGCAGCGAGCACTCGGGGCCAACCAGCATTTCCTCAATGACAACGGTGTTGCCGGCATCGCCAAAGGTGCCGCCAAAACACTCACGCACGGCTTCCTCGGCCTGCGCAAGCTCAGTCGCCACGATAACGCCCTTGCCCGCGGCAAGGCCGTCGGCCTTGACGACCAGCGGGGCACCCTGCTCACGCACATAGGCAAGAGCCGAAGCCTCGTCGGTAAACGAGCCGTAGGCGGCCGTCGGAATGCCGGCACGCTCCATGAGTTGCTTGGAGAATAGCTTGGAGCCCTCCATCTGAGCGCCCTCGGCACCCGGGCCAAAGCAGGGAATGCCCACCGCGCGCACGGCATCGGCAACGCCCGCCACGAGCGGAGCCTCGGGGCCAATCACCACGAGTCCGCATCCGTGGCTCTGGGCAAACGCCGCCACGGCCGCAGGATCGCAATCGTCGAGAACCACGTTCTCGCCGCAGCTCGCGGTGCCGCCGTTACCCGGCGCGATGTAGAGCTTGCCGGCGCGCGGTGATGCTGCGAGCTTTGCTGCCAGAGCATGCTCGCGGCCGCCGCTGCCCAACAACAGGATGTCGATGGTTTGAGTGTCCGCCTTCAAGGGTGCCTCCTCTATGGATTAGCGGCCCGCTCCGCGCGAGCCCTTTGCAAGCAAATATACCCCTCGGCCGCCCGCTTGGGCTGCAAAGGGGTATATCGCAATAACCGAATAGTGCCGATTACTTCCAGAATCGGTTGATGATCTGCTCGCGACCGGCGCCGACGCCAATGAACGTCACGCGGGTGTGTGCCAGATCCTCGATAAATGCCACGTAGTCCTGAGCCTCCTGCGGCAGCTCGTCAAAGCTGCGGCAACCGGTGATGTCGCACTTCCAGCCCGGGAGCTCCTCGTAGATGGGCTTGGCATGCTCAAAGCGCACCTGGTGCTCAGGCACGCTCGTGTAACGCTCGCCGTCAACGTCGTAGGCAACGCACACCTTAATGGTGTCGAAGACCGAAAGCACGTCGAGCTTGGTCATGGCGATGTCGGTGAGGCCGTTGACGCGCGAGGCATAGTTGGCGATGGGGCCATCGAACCAACCGCAGCGACGACGACGGCCGGTAGTCACGCCGTACTCGTGGCCCTCCTCGGTCAGCGTGTGGCCGGCCTCGGACTCATAGGAAAGCTCGGTGGGCATGGGGCCCGAACCGACACGGGTGATATAGGCCTTCATGACGCCCAGCACGCGGTCGACATTCTTCATACCGACGCCGGAGCCGGTGATGGCGCCGCCAGCGGTGCAGTTAGAAGACGTCACGTACGGATAGGTGCCGTGGTCGATGTCGAGCAGCGTCGCCTGGGCGCCCTCGAACAGCAGGTCCTTGCCCTCGTCGATCATGTTGTTGAGCAGCAGGCTCGTCTCGGTGATGTAGGGGCGCAGGCGCTCGGCCATGGGCAGGTACTCGTCGCAGATCTGGTCCACGGTGTAGGTGGGCAGGTGGTAGATGAGCTCCAGCTCGGGATTCACGCGGGCAAGAGCGGTCTCCAGCTTGTCGCGGAACAGCGCCTCGTCCAGCATGTCCTGCATGCGCAGGCCGATGCGGGCCATCTTGTCCTGGTAGCACGGACCGATGCCGCGCTTGGTGGTACCGATGTTCTTCTTGCCGAGCTTCTGCTCAAAAGCACCATCCAGATCGATGTGGTACGGCATGATGATGTGCGCGTTGCCACTGATCTTGAGGTTCTTGGTGGTGATGCCGTCGGCCTCGAACATGTCAATCTCCTCAAGGACAACCTTGGGGTTGACGACGCAGCCGTTACCGATCACCGACATATGGTCGGAATACATGATGCCGGAGGGCACCTGGTGCAGGCCGTACTTCTTGCCGTTGACGACGATGGTGTGACCGGCGTTATTACCGCCCGAATAGCGCACGACGGCATCGAAGTCGCCGGCGACCAGGTCGCAGATCTTACCCTTGCCCTCATCGCCCCACTGGGCACCGACCAAAACGGTTGACGGCATGTTTACTCCTTACATTCATGGACTGTCTACGCGCCACGCTGGCACGCAGAAGCACAAAACATTCCCAGTATACCCGTGCAACGGGCGCCTGTCCTACTCCTCGGTATGCGCCCCATCAAGCTCATAGAACTTGGTGGATGCCGGCAGGAACATCAGGTCGACGTCACCGATCGGGCCCGAACGGTTCTTGGCCACGACGATGCGCGTAACGCCCTCGTCGGGTCGATCGTCACGCGAGGCCTCGGCCTCATCAGCGGAGCGGTCCAAGAACATAACGATGTCGGCGTCCTGCTCGATGGAGCCCGATTCACGCAGGTCGGACAGCTGCGGGCGCTTGCCGGTACGGGACTCGACCTGACGCGACAGCTGCGACAGCGCAATGAGCGGGATCTTAAGCTCCTTGGCCATGATCTTTAAACCACGCGACATCTCGGAGACCTCGACGGTACGGCTCTCGGAGCGACGTCCCGGCGGAGGACTCACCAGCTGCAGGTAGTCCAGGATGATGATGGCCTTCTCCTTGTTGTGGAGCATGCGGCGGCTCTTGGCGCGAATCTCGGTCACCGTGGTGCCGGGCGTATCGTCAATCAGAATGTCGAGCTTAGACAAGGTCTGCGTGGCCTCGTTGATGTTGGCCCACTGTTCGGGACTAATGCGGCCCGTACGGAAGTCGCTGATTGAAATCATGGCGTAGGCGCAAATCAGGCGCTGGGCAATTTCCTTGCCCGACATCTCCAGCGAAAAGAAGCCGACGGTATAGCCCGCAGCGGCGGCATTCAGCGCCAAGTTCAGAGCGAACGACGTCTTACCCACGGCAGGGCGGGCGCCGATAATGATGAGCTGGCCCTCGCGGAAACCCATAAGCATGCGGTCGAGCGACGGGAAGCCGGTGGGCACGCCCGCGGCCTGTCCGCCGGCCTTACACACTTCCTCGGCCTCGTTATAGGCCTCGACCATAAACTCGGTCAGTGTCTTATAGCTCGACTTGACCTCGCGCGCCGTGACCTTGAGCAACTTGCTCTCGGCCAGCTCCACGACCTCTTTGGTGTCGGTAGGGGCGTTATAGGCCAGGGCGTTGATCTCGTTGGTGGCACCGATCAGCTCGCGCAGCATCGAGTCGCGACGGACGATGGCGGCATGGTGCTGCCAGTTCACGAGCGACAGGGTCTGACCCATCAGCTCCAAAATGTAGGCCTCGCCGCCCACGGCATCAAGCTTGTTGATGCTGCGCAGGTAATCGATCAGCGAGATAGAGTCGATGGGAATGCGGCTGTTGTACATATCGACCATCGCGGTGTAGATGGTCTTATGAATGGGCCGGTAGAAGTCATCGGGCTGCAGCTCGACCTGGGCCTCCTCGACCACCTCGGGCGACAGCAGCATGGCGGCCAGTACATTGGCCTCTGCATCTTGGTTTTGAGGGAGACCCAACTTGGAGCCACGGTCCTCGACCGTCAGCCCCATCTCCCTTTCGTCATATGCCATGAGCATCCTCATTCATATCGCTTGCGAGCATCCATAGTATCAGCCACGGTCCCAAAACGGGCCGCGCCCCGGCAATCATCACCGAACGAAACGGATGAACGGTCCCGTATATAGGACTTCGACGCAACGTTCACCATGACACTCACTCAGCGCAAAAAACAAAAGGGCGCCCTGGTCTCCCAGAGCGCCCTTCTTAGAACAAGGTTGTTGCGTTGCAGCAAATGCTACTCGGCAGCAGCCTCAGTCTCGACCTCGGCGGTCTCAGCCTCGGCGACCTCAGCGGTCTCCTCAGCCTCAGCCTCGGCAGCGAGCTCCTCGGCGGTAACGCCAACGAGAACGACAACCTCGGCCTTGATCTCGCGGTACAGCGAGATGGCAACGGTGTGGGCACCGGCAACCTTGATGGGCTTACCGAGCTCGACGCGCTTGCGGTCGATGTCCATACCGAGCTGAGCCTTGATGGCGTCAGCAATCATAGCGGCGGTAACGGAGCCAAAGAGGATGCCCTCGTCGCCGACCTTGACGTCAACGGTGACCGTCTTGCCCTCGAAGGCAGCCTTGGTCTCGTTGGCGGTAGCCAGACGGACGGCCTCGCGCTTGGCGATGTTGTTGCGACGCTCGTCAAGCTGCTTGAGGTTGCCCTTGGTGGCGGCAACAGCGAGCTTCTTGGGGAACAGGAAGTTCTCAGCGTAACCCTGAGCGACCTCTACGACGTCACCCTCGCCGCCCTTGCCCTTGATCTCATCGAGAAGAATAACCTTCATGATGCGTCTCCCTTCTTAGCCGCGGTCGCGGTTGCCACGAGAGGAAACCACGGGGACGGTGTACGGCAGGAGAGCCATCTCGCGGGCGCGCTTGATGGCGTTGGCGATGTCATGCTGATGCTGCGTGCAAGCGCCAGTGACGCGACGAGGCTTGATCTTGCCACGGTCGGTCATGTACTTACGGAGAAGCTGAGTGTCCTTATAGTCGATGAACTCAGTGTTCTCCTTGCAGAACTGGCAGTACTTACGACGCGGCTGACGTGCAGAAAAATCATTAGCCATGTCAAAATACCTTTCGTTTGGCAACTTCGGCGAACCGAAGCCGCCTCTCACTCAAAAATAGGCGAACAGCCCTTAAAACGGGATGTCCTCATCGTAGACGTCGACCGCGGGCGGCGTAGCCACCGGTGCGGCAGGACGTGCTGCGGGCGCGGGGGCTGCGGGGGCGTAACCGCCCTGATCGTAGCCACCCTGGCCACCACGGGAGCTCATAAACTCGATCTCATCGACGATGACCTCAAGCTTGCTCCGGCGCTGGCCGTCGCGCTCCCAAGAGCTGTAGCGCAGCTTGCCCTCGATCGCGACCTTGTTTCCCTTTGCCAGGAAACGGCTCACGGCCTCGGCGCGCGTGCCGAACATAGTGCAGTCGACAAAGTTGGGATAGTCCTCCCACTCGCCAGTCTGCGGGTTGCGGCGACGATCGTTCACGGCGACGCCAAAGGACAGAACCTGGGTTCCGCCGGCGGTGGCGCGCAGCTCGGGATCACGCGTGAGGTTACCGGTGATGTTCACTCGATTGATGCTCATAACTCACTACTTCCTCTTGGGGCACAAGCCCAGTCCAAAACGACAGTCTTACTCCTGGTCGTCGCGACGGACGATCATGTGGCGGACCACAGCGTCGGTGATGCGCAGGACGCGATCAAGCTCGGCGATCTGGGTAGGATCTGCGTGGAAGTTGATGAGGGTGTAGTCACCATCGGTGAGGTCGTTGATCTCGTAGGCGAGCTTGCGCTTGCCCCACTCGTCAACGGAGTCGACCTTGCCAGCGCCCTCAGCGATCGTGGTATCGATACGCTTCATAACAGCGAGACGAGTCTCGGGGTCGAGCGACGGGTCAACAAAGAACAGCAGTTCATAAGCCTTCATATTGTCACCTCCTCTGGGCAAATGTGGCTTCAGGTCGTGAAGGTGCGCCTGAAGCAGGAAAAGACTTGGTAATAATATCTTTCAACCTCCCAGGCTGCAAGAATATGCAGCTACAACCTCATGACCTCCACATATGTCCATACTCACACGGCACTTCATGCGTCTTCCAACCAAATGCTGACCAAATACTTGACGAATCTGTGGGCAAGATACGGTGCTGCGGGGACAAGGCAAATCAACCCGCAGGTCAGCAATTGCAAGGCTGTGGTCGCGAAGTGCATACCAGTGGTTCACAACACCGTTCAAAGATTTTTAAAATTGCTGCCACGTCGTTTATAAATACTCATTTTGAACAATTTGCCGCATGCAGCCATGCTGGTCAGAGCCCGTTTTTGGCCTCCTAGATCCCGTCACGAAGCCAAGCGTTTCAAAAAATGCCAACTTTTCTGTTTGCACTTTGCGATTCCTCGTGTATACTGACTTTCGCATTTAACGGAGAGTTGTCCGAGTGGCCGAAGGAGCACGATTGGAAATCGTGTAGGCGTCAAAAGCGTCTCCAGGGTTCAAATCCCTGACTCTCCGCCAGTTAATTCCAAAGCAGGCCTCGAGCCTGCTTTGTTTTTACCCCACGCGGAGGGGTGGCAGAGTGGTTGAATGCGGCGGTCTCGAAAACCGTTTGGCCTGTATAAGGTCACGAGGGTTCGAATCCCTCCTCCTCCGCCATTTTGGTTGAGAAAGCTCCCGAGAATGGGAGCTTTTTTGTTATCGGATCCCCTCTCGGCCGCACATCCCAACCAAACATGTACGTCACCCTCCAAAAACGACATTTTTTGACATCTTTGAAGGCTGACGTACACGTTTGGATTGAGCTCACGGGAGTGGCACTATTCGGAAGGTGCCTCTTCGTCTCGCATGCCTTTCCAGTTGCGGATAAGCGCCTTGCGTAGTTCGTTTTGCTCTCGCTGGTACCCGGTGTCGGTACAGCGAGGCATGCCGAGTGCTTCGCGAATGTTGTTCATGGCGCGGTGAAAGGCGAGCTGGCTACCGAACTGAGCCGAAGTGAGCGTAACGATTCGATATCCCATTTGGGAGAGAACGGCCTCTCGCTCCGCATCTGCCCCCTTGCGCTCGAACTCATCGTGAAAGCCGCCCTTATATTCGATACCGAGCTCCCTGCGCTTGTAGGTAACGAGCGCATCGATTTTGAGTGTTCGAGCTTTGGCGCAATGCCAGAGACGTTGAGGGATCTCGAGCGGTTTGTTGAGTTCGATACCTCGGATGCCAACCCCGCCTTCGCTTGTTGGGAGCGAGAGGGCGATTGCCGAAGCGGTCTCCATAGGCGAGGCCGAGTGATCGTAGATGTGCCTGAGCGCGAGCCGTGCACGTGTGGCACCGGGTTTGCCGGGGTGCCGATCGAGCAGTTCGGTTATTTCATCCTTGGAGGTGGTGGCTGGTTGCTCGGTATAATGGTCGGCGGGATTGAGCCTCATGCGATAATCGCCGCAAACTTCATAGCCATATTCGAGATATTCGATCCTATCCATCCACTCGGCAGCGAGCACGAAGGTGAAGGCCTCGTCGGTGATGAAGATTCCGGGCGTCAACTCGTCAATATGCTCGTAGGGAAGATTTTGTCCAAGAATGTGGCAAATGACGCCTTTGGTGCGAATTCGCTCGAATTCGAATACAACCGAGATATCGATAGTTTTGAGCATATCGGACGGAATGCCGCAGTCGGTAAGGGCCTGTCGTATGCGCGCAACGCGTTGCTGGGTGGAGATGCCTCGTACGCCTATCTGGTAGTCGTGCCGCGCAAGAGACTGAACCAAATTCTGGGGCGCATGATGGACAAGCCATGCGGTTTTATGCGAAATGAGAACAGGAGTATCCATTGAGGGCCTCTCGCTCTGAGCCGGTATCCAACTCTTATGTCCGTTGAAGTGGGGGAATATACCGGATGTGAGTAAATTAACTCACTCATGCTGTGAGCTCAATCCAAACATGTACGTCAGCCTCCAAAGATGTCGAAAAATGTCGTTTTTGGAGGCTGGCGTACATGTTTTGGATCCCTGGCATTCCAGCAACGCCACGCCGGCATCCGCTGCTAACCGTTTGCCGAGCAGTAGGGTCGCAATCGGCGCCGAACATGTACTATGTACGGGCATTGTCTAAACCCGTAACTCAAAGGACCCCATCTTGCCCGTCGTCGCCGCTATAACCGTTACCTCACATGCCTCGGATGCCATGGTCGCTATCCCATTTTGGCTCGAGATGTTCGCCGTTGTCGCTGCATCGATCTCGGGCGTGCTGGTTGCGCGCGAACACAAGCTCGACCTGGTGGGCGCGGTCGCGCTCGCGGTGGTCTGCGGTCTGGGCGGCGGTCTTTTGCGCGATATGACACTCCAGGTCGGCAACGTCTACATCCTCAACCAGCCAATGGCGTTGCCGCTCTCCATCGCCACGGCGGCCATCATCTACATCTTCCCGGCAATCGTCGATAAACCCGAGAAACTCATCCCATTGCTCGACATCATCTCGGTCGGCATCTACGCCGCCACCGGAGCGGACAAAGCACTGGTTTATGGCTTTGCGCCGGCCGTATGCATCATGATGGGCTTTTTCACCGCGGTGGGTGGCGGCATGTTGCGCGACGGCTTTATGGGCGTGGTTCCGGGCATTTTCCAACGTACTAACTTTTATGCCATCGCCGCCATCGCCGGATCGACAAGCTATGTGTGTCTCGTTATGAGCGGCATCATGAGCAATGTCGCCGCACTGGTCGTATGCGTTGCCGTGACCATGGGTCTGCGCTGGCTCTCGCTGCGCTTTGACATCAAAAGCCCCACCGAGGAAGACATCGCGCGCTTCTTGCATCGCAAAAAGTAGACAACGCGGCACGACCCTTCGAAATGCAACCGAGAGGTTCTTTTAGAGCGCGCGCACGTTGGGTACCCTGTTAGATATATGCCGAGTATCTAACAAAGGATTCACTATGCCTTGCAACCTAGAACCGTCGACCAAGCGCCGCAAAGCGCTGGGCCGCATCGCCCTTCTATTCGCACTGATTGCGCTTGCGCTGACCGTACTTCCCACGACGTCGTTCGCCGGCACAGACACCGCGGGCAACGTGCTCGCAACCGAAGTTGACTCAAATCCGTCTGGCGTCGAAGGCGACCTGTACTGGGCCGGCCAGAGCCTTAACCTAGACGACGCCTCCATCGGCCGCGATATTATCGCGGCAGGCGAGAGCTTGTCGATTCGCGACTGCACCGTAGGCGGAGCCGTTCGCCTGGCGGCGCGCACCATCGATATCTCCAAAACCGCAATCGATGGCAGCGTGACGGTAGCCGGTCAGCATGTCGTGCTCAACACTGGTAGCACCGCCAACTGTTTTTACGCGATGGGCGAGACAGTTGCCCTGCGCGGCTCCGCCAAGTCGGCAGCACTCGCGGGCAGTACGGTAACCATCGACGGCACCGTCGACGGCGATGTCGAGGTTTGGGCCGACAAGCTCATCTTGGGTAAAAACGCCCGCATTACCGGCACCGTGAACGCGCATGTTTCCGAGGACCCCGAGCGCGCCGCAGGAGCCGAGGTCGGTGCGCTCAAGATCGACCGCACCGAGAACGAAGATACTTCCACCCTTAACGATATCGTCGGCGGCATCGTGGCCGCGGCACTCTCGACCTGCTTTGTCGCCCTGTTGCTCGAGCTCGTCTTTCCGCGCGCGACCGCCAGCGCCGCCGGAATGCTCCACCAGCGCCCCACGCCCCTGTGGGTGAGCGGTCTTTTGGGCACGATCGCTATCGTCCCCGCCGTCCTACTGCTGATTATCTCTATCGCCGGCCTGTCGCTTGCCGGAGCCCTCATGTGCGCCGTGATCGGCGTCGCGCTGGTCTCCACCGCCTTTGCGGGCTGCGCGATCGCCCGCATGGTCGGACACAACCAGAACCGCTACGCCATGGCAGCTGTCGGCGGTGTGGCCGCAGGCGCCCTCACGGGACTTCCCCTCATCGGCGGCTTCATCAGCGGCGTGGCCTTTGTCTTTATGCTCGGCTACGTTATCCAAATCATCTGGCGCAACGCCCACCTCAAGCCCCAACAAGCCTCCAACACGCCAGGACTCCCCACCGCCTAGCCGCAACCACCACAAAAGGGCCAGGCACCTTTGTGGTGGTGCAAAGCATCCTGACCCCATTGCACCAAAAAGGGCGCCGGCCATTGCGGTCGACGCCCTTTCTTATTGGCGGTTATAAGCCCCAGCGCTTATTTGTTGACCTGGCCGGCGCGGACGGCAGCCTTCTTGCGGTCGGTGGCGTTGAGCAGACGTTTGCGCAGGCGGATGTTCTTGGGAGTGATCTCCACCAGCTCGTCGTCGGCGATATACTCCAGCGCCTCCTCCAGCGAGAAGGTGCGAGGCGGCACCAACTGCACGGAGATGTCGGAGGTCGAGGAACGCTGGTTGCCCAGGTTCTTGGTACGGGCGATGTTAACGACCATGTCGCCGGCCTTGCTGCGCTCGCCCACGATCATGCCCTCGTAGCACTCGGTGCCCGGCTCAACAAACAGCTGGCCGCGCTCCTGCAGCGTACCCAGAGCGTAGGCAACGGCCTTCTCGGTGGTCATGGAGATCATGGCGCCGTTCTGGCGGTTACCGATCTCGCCGGCGTAAGGACCATACTCCAGGAAGGTGTGGTAGAACACGCCCTCGCCGTGAGTGACGTTCATAATGCGGTTCTTAAGACCCATGATGCCGCGGGTCGGGATCTTGAACTCAAGGTGCGTCACGATGCCCGAGGTGTCCATGCTCGTCATGATGCCACCGGAGGTACCGAAGACCTCGACGACCTTGCCCGAGTATTCGTCCGGGCACTCAACGACGGCCTGCTCGACAGGCTCCAGCTTATTGCCGTTCTCGTCCTTCTTAAACAGAACGCGAGGACGACCGACCTGGAACTCAAAGCCCTCGCGGCGCATGGACTCCATCAGGACGGACAGGTGCAGAATGCCGCGGCCAGAGACCTCGACGCCGCTCTTGTCCTCGAGCTCCTCGATCTTCATGGTCACGTTGTTCTCGGCCTCGTTGAACAGGCGCTCCTTGAGCTGACGGGCGCCCACGATGTCGCCATCGCGACCGACGAGCGGGGAGGTCGAGGCCTCAAAGACGATGGACAGGGTCGGCGGGTCGATCTCAATGGGCTCGAGCTCGACGGGGTTCTCGGGGTCGGTGTAGACATCGCCGATATCGGTGCGGTCAATACCCACGACAGCAGCGATATCGCCGGCGCCGACTTCCTGGCACTCGGTGCGACCCAGGTAGTCGAAGGTAAAGAGCTGCTTGACGGTAGCGGTGGCGCTAGAACCGTCGTTCTTGACGACCAGGATCTGATCGCCCTGGTGAATGGCGCCGGAGTACACGCGACCGATACCGATGCGGCCAACGAAGTTGGAGTGGTCGATGGTCACGCACTGCATGGCCAGCGGGGCGGTCTCGTCAACCTCGGGCGCGGGCATGTCGTCGATGATCATATCAAGCAGCGGATACATGTCCATGTTGCCGTCGTTGGGGTCAAGGCGGGCAAAGCCATTCATGGCGCTGGCGTAGACCACGTGTTCCATGGCGAACTCAAGCTGGTCGTCGGTGGCGCCCAGGTCGGCCATAAGGTCCAGGCAGTCGTTGTAGGCCTTCTCGGGGTTGGCGCCCGGACGATCGATCTTGTTGATGACGATCATGATCTTGAGGCCGGTGTCGATAGCGTGACGCAGCACGAAACGGGTCTGGGGCATGGGGCCCTCAAAGGCGTCGACCAGCAGCAGGGCGCCATCGGCCATACGCAGCACGCGCTCGACCTCGCCGCCAAAGTCGGCGTGGCCCGGGGTGTCGATGACGTTGATCTTGACGTCCTTGTACTCGATAGAGATGTTCTTGGCGAGAATCGTAATGCCGCGCTCGCGCTCCTGGTCGTTAGAGTCCAGGACGCGGTCCTCGACCTGCTGGTTGGCACGGAAGGCGTCCGTGGCACGCAGGAGCTTATCGACCATCGTCGTCTTGCCGTGGTCGACGTGGGCGATGATGGCGATGTTCCTCAGATTGTCTACGCGCATGTAGTTCCCCTATCTTCTATCCATATACAAACGGCACGCGTATGCGACCCGCCCAGCAACACAACGCTCAGCGGGAATATTGAGCCTTTTACCGAAAACTCGTTTATTTTAGCGATTTTAGATGAGAGGGGTTTCCTCACCTGCAGGTTCAGGGTCGCTCCACATAAAACCATCGCCGGCACCCATGCCCTCATACAGCACATATGCCGAAAAACCGCTCTCGAGCATCGTCTCAAAGAAGCTCACGAGCAGAGCGTCATGGTAGCCGCCGTCAATCTCGACGCAGCCGGTATAGCCGATGGCATAGCGGGCGATACGGCCCAGGCCCTCGTCCTTAAGACCCATCTTGTGCTCGGAAATAAAGTTGGTGGCGGCCTCGAGGCACGCCTCTTCGCCGTCCTCGTCGAGTGCCGCCAGATAGCGGTTGGAAGCAGCGTCCTCGATCGCCACAACTACGCCCGGATTCTCGCCGGCGGCAAGGTCGTCCAAGAACGCACCAATCAGGTCACACACCATGGCGTCGAGCTCGGCGGAGACGTTACCGGCGTCCTGCATATCCTGTGCCATCTCTAGACCTTCCCATCGAATCCGGCGTCGTTACAGTTCTTGTGCCTCGGCAGCGATCTTGGCGGCAGCGTCGCGGGCGCGCGCCATATCCATCGCGCGCTTGTCGAGTACCTTGATCTGGTTGGTCAGCATGACTGCATCGACCACACCCCAGATTACCAAGCCTGTTGAAATCGAAAACCCAAGCGCACCAACTGTACCACGAAGACGAGAACAGATTACCGCGACAAGGGCGGAGATGATAACCATCTTGATATAGGAGCCGCGGCGCTCGCGAAGCGTGCGGGCCTGCGTCACATAGGCGATGCGAGCCGCCTCAGATGCCTCCGAGCGCATCTGGGCTTCACGCGCGATGGCGGCCGCTTCAGCCGATACGCGGCTACCCATCAGCGACCTCTCCGCTCGCGTGCCAGACATTTAGAAATCATCGGGGGAGAGCGTATGGACGAACTCGTCGAACTTCTCGAACTCCTGCTCGTCGTCAACTTCCTCGGCGTGCGGTGAGACGGTACCCAAGCGATTCATGATGTCGTCTTCAACGAACATGGGGGCATTGCTGCGTACGGCAAGGGCGATGGCGTCGCTCGGACGCGCATCGATCCTATGCTCGCTGCCATCGGCCAACACGACAACCGTCGCATAGAACACCGGCGGCTCGGCACGAACGATCTCGATGCGCTCGAGCTTGGCGCCCAGGGCATCGACAGTGTCAAGCAGCAGGTCATGCGTTATCGGGCGCTCGGCGCGACCGCTATCGATGCCGCGGCTAATGGCCGCGGCCTCAAACGAACCGGTCTGAATGGAAAGCGAACGCAAGGGTGTTGTCGAATCCGACTTGCCGCAGCGCTCACGAAGCACGATAAGCGATGGCACGGGACCGGCGGCCATGACGATGGTCTCTATGTCGACACGAACCATGGAACACCTCCGGTACGTAGCGGTTAACACACGGCAGGGTCGCCGCATTGAATAGCTATACTACCCAATCTTTCGCCCAGCACACAAAATCAAAGTAGTTAATTTGGGACGGGGCTATTTTGACTACTTTTAGTTGGATAAGAAAAAAGCCCCGAGGCAATGCCCCAGAGCTCTTAACGTTTTGATGGTGGACCTGACAAGATTCGAACTTGTGACCTCCCGGTTATCAGCCGGACGCTCTAACCAACTGAGCTACAGGTCCATCATGGTGGAGGTTAGGGGGATCGAACCCCTGACCTCAGGCTTGCAAAGCCCGCGCTCTCCCAGCTGAGCTAAACCCCCACGGAGAAAGTAATAAACACCCCAGCGGCGACTCGGCTCTCGCTGGGGTGTTTATTGCGAAAGAAAGTGGTGGACCTGACAAGATTCGAACTTGTGACCTCCCGGTTATCAGCCGGACGCTCTAACCAACTGAGCTACAGGTCCATCGCGCAAGGGATATATTAGACGAGTCGTTACGCGCGCGTCAACAACTTTTTTGAAAAACTTTGGAGGGTGCCCGCCGAGCGGGCGAGATGGGTTAGGTTTGCTGCTCGGACAGTCCTGCGCAAGACGAAGGCCACATTAAGTGGCCTTCTTTGCGTGCGGAACT
>CABRGB010000005.1 GCA_902470345.1 uncultured Collinsella sp. | reverse complement strand
ACAAGCTCTACGTCACCAACGCCGGGCGCGAGTGGATCGACTTTATGAACCTGGGTGTCGACAAGGGCGCCGGCGTCGCGCATCTGTGCGAGCACCTGGGCATCGATATTGCCGACGCCGCCGCCGTGGGCGACACCTACAACGACATCCCCATGCTTGAGCGCGTCGGGCATAGCTTTATCGTGGACAATGCCGAGGAGCACATGAACGCGCACGCCAAGTGGCGCATTCCGAGCAACAACGACGGGGGCGTACTGACGCTCATCGACGCTATCTTGGCGGCTCGTTAACGTTGCTCGTCGGACCTGGCCGGGTGGCATGGGTTAACTTTTCGCTCGGTCAGGTCCTGCGCAAGACGAAAGCCACATTAAGTGGCTTTCTTTGCGTGCGGAATCTACGAAAAGTTAACCCATGCCACCCGGCCAGGTCCTGCGGTGACTTGCTTGCCGCCTAGATGGCGTCTTGGCGTCTAGATA
Source organism: uncultured Collinsella sp. (assembly GCA_902470345.1). GTDB lineage: Bacteria > Actinomycetota > Coriobacteriia > Coriobacteriales > Coriobacteriaceae > Collinsella. The sequence goes on along the minus strand of CABRGB010000005.1, from coordinate 55,406 downwards.
CTTTGGCTGAATTTAATTGAACGAAGGACGCTCCTTGTTGATAAGGGGCGTCCTTCTGTTGTTGGTTACTTTGGAACTGTGGTTGCTTTCCTATTTGGCATCGGCCCAGGTTATGCCGGTGCTGGCTTCGGCGATCAACGGTACGCGGAGGTCTACTACGTGTTCCATGACGTCGCGGACCATGGCGGTTAGGCGCTCGACTTCGTCGACGGGGCACTCAAAGTCCAGTTCGTCGTGTACCTGCAGGATCATGTGGGCGGCAAAGCCCTCTTCTTCCAGGCGGCGGCTTACGCGGGCCATGGCGATCTTGATGATGTCGGCCGCGGTGCCCTGCATGGGGTGGTTCATGGCCGTGCGCTCACCAAAGCCGCGGAGCTGTGGGTTTTTGGCCTTGAGCTCCGGAATATGGCGCCTGCGGCCATACATGGTCTCGGCGTAGCCCGTCTGCTTGGCGCGCGCCACCACATTGTCGAGGAACGTTCGCACGCCCGGGTAGGCCTCGTAGTAGCGATCGATCATATCGCGCGCCTCGACCATCGAGATATGCAGCGACTGCGACAAACCGTAGGCCTGCTGGCCGTACACGATGCCAAAGTTCACGGCCTTGGCGCGGCTGCGCAAATCGGGCGTTACCTCGGACACGGGAACGCCAAACACGCGCGCGGCCGTCTCGGCATGGAAGTCCTCACCCTCGTTAAAGGCACGTACCAGATGTTCATCGCCCGAGAGATGCGCGAGCAGGCGCAGCTCGATCTGCGAGTAGTCCACCGCCAAAAAGACACTGCCCTCCCCCGCCGAAAACGCCGTCTTGACGGTACGACCCAGCTCCGAGCGCGTCGGGATGTTCTGCAGGTTCGGGTCGCTCGAGGACAGACGCCCCGTTGCCGTGATGGTCTGGTTGTACGTGGTGTGTACGCGACCGTCACCGCGGCGCAGCGGGCCCAGCGTGTCCAGATAGGTGGACTTGATTTTGGACTTCTCACGCCAGTCCAAAATCAGGCGCACGATCTCGTGGTCGCGGGCAAGATCGCTCAACACCTTGGCGTTGGTCGAATAATAGCCGCGCTTAGTCTTTTTGAGGCCCTTGGTCGGAAGCCCCATAACGTCAAACAGCACGTGCGACAGCTGCATGGGGCTGCCAATATTGAAGGTCTCGTCACCCGCCAGGTCGCGAATGCTGCGCTCAACCTCGGCAATCTGGGTCGCCAGACCCTCGGACAGACTGTGCAGGCGCTCGGGGTCCACGAGCATGCCCGCGCGCTCCATCTTGGCAAGCACCGGAACGAGCGGCATCTCGATGCCATCGAACACGTTGGCGGCATTCTCGCGGGCCATGCGGTCACGCAACGGCGCCACGAGCGCCAGCGTCAAGGCCGCCGTGCGAGCGGCGGGCGCAGGAGCGTCCTCACCGGCACCCTCTGCGCCGCGTGCCGCAGGCAGCGACATCTGCAGGTAGGTATCGGCCAGATACGCCTCATCGAACTCGGAGCGATCGGAATCCAGCAGGTAGGCAGCAACCACGGTATCGAAGATACGCGTGGAATCGGCAGCGAGCGGATCCATGAGCTCGGGTTCAGAGGAATCGATAGGCGAAAGCTCGTGCAGCAGCGCTTTCATGTCCGGGCTCGCCACGCGGCCCTCCATAAACAGGCGCGCGAGCACACCGGCGATCACGCCGTGGACGAAGTTGAAGCCCTCAACCTCAGCCGCCGCATCGCTGTCGCCCTCTTCGAGCGCGAACAGGCCCTTGGACGTCGCCAACCACAGCGTGCGCGTCAGCCCAAAGAGCGCGCCCTCTTCCTTGTCGTCGTCCACCACGGCGGCGACCCACTCACCGGCATCAATCGCACGGGAGATCTCAGCCGCAACGGCACCAAGCGCGTCAGCATCGCCGGCGGCCGCGCGAACCATCGCAGGCATCTCAAACACACTGGAGGCAGCAGCCCCGCCCTCGCCGCCGATCAGTGCCAAGAAACGGTTCTGCATGGCGGTGATACCAAGCGTACCCAGCGCCGCGGAAACCTCATCAGCAGAAAACGCCGGGAAGGACGTCGCCTCAAAATCGAGCTCAACGGGTGCATCGGTGCGGATGGTCGCCACCTTGCGACTCAGCAGCGCGTCGTCGATGTGCGCGCGCAGGTTTTCGCCCATTTTGCCCTTGACCTCGTCGGCGTGTGCGATGACCTCGTCCAGGCTACCGTACTGTGCGATGAGCGCGCTCGCCTTTTTGGGGCCGATGCCCGGCACGCCGGGGATGTTATCGGACGTGTCGCCCTTCAGACCATAAAAGTCGGGCACGAGCGCCGGCGTGATGCCGTGATACAGATCGTCCACGCTCTCGGGCGTCATGATCGCCACGTCGGACAGGCCCTTGCGGGTCGAGACCACGTTGACGTGCTCGGTCACGAGCTGATACATATCGCGATCACCGGTCACCAGCAGCATGTCACAGCCGGCCTGCTCGCCCAGGCGCGCCATAGTGCCCAGAATGTCATCGCCTTCCCAGCCCTCGGACTGCAAAATCGGCACGTTGAGCGCGGCGAGCAGCTCCTTAATCATGGGAAACTGTGCGTGCAGATCGGGGTCCATGGGCGGGCGCTGAGCCTTGTACTGCGGCAGCATCTCCATGCGCACGCGCGGCTTGCCCTTGTCAAACGCCACAACAACGCCGTCGGGATTAAAGGCGTCAATCATCTTGAGGAACATATTCAAAAAGCCAAAGATCGCGTTGGTGGGACGACCGTCCGGCGCGTTCATGGTCGGCGGCACGGCGTGGAAGGCGCGGTGCATGAGCGAGTTGCCGTCGATAACGGCAAAGGTGCGGCGCTTGTCAGACATATTGAATACCTCGCTTTGGGCTGGGCACGGTTTGCTCACACCAGTTTACACGCTCCCCGCCCCGCGGCCACCGCACATCAGGCTTCCCTGCCGCCGCGGGCCCGCGCGTGATACGATGGCTCACGGTACATCAACCAGCACGATCGATCCGAAAGGAGCCTGCGTCATGGAACGTCCCTGCGCATGGAAAAAGTACACGCCACAGCAGATCGAAGAGCTCGAGGAGCTTTGCCGCGGCTATAAGCAGTTTTTGAGCGAGAACAAGACCGAGCGCTTGTGCGTCAAGACCGGTATCAAGATGGCCGAGGAGGCGGGCTACGTCAATCTGGAGACCGTGATCTCCGAGGGCCGCGCGCTCAAGGCCGGCGACAAGGTGTACGCCGCCAATCACGGCAAGGACCTTATGCTCGTCAACCTGGGCACCGCCCCGCTCGAGCAGGGCTTTAACATCCTGGGCGCCCACGTGGACTCGCCGCGCCTGGACCTTAAGCAGAATCCCGCCTTCGAGGCCGGCGACATGGCCTACCTCGACACGCACTACTACGGCGGCGTCAAGAGCTACCACTGGGTAGCCTCCCCGCTCGCACTCGTGGGCGTCATCTGCAAAAAGGACGGCACCACCGTCGACATCAACATCGGCGACAAGGCGGACGACCCGGTCTTTACCATCTCCGACCTGCTGATTCACCTCTCGAGCGAGCAGATGTCCAAGCCTGCCAAGGACGCCGTCGATGCCGAGATCCTCGACGTGATCGTGGGCGGCCGCCCCGTCAAGTTTGACGAGGACGACAAGGACGCCCCCAAGGAGCCCGTCAAGCAGATGTTCCTGGACATCCTCAAGGAGCAGTACGACGTCGAGGAGGAGGACTTCCTCTCCGCCGAGATCGAGGTCGTGCCCGCCGGCCCGGCCCGCGACATGGGCCTCGACCGCTCCATGATTCTGGGCTATGGCCACGACGACCGTGTCTGCGCCTATCCGTCCATGCTCGCCCAGATCGACGTCGCCAACGTGGAGCGCACGAGCATCACACTCATCGTCGACAAGGAGGAGATCGGTTCCGTGGGTGCCACCGGCATGACGAGCCGCTTCTTCGAGAACACCGTCGCCGAGATCATGACGCTCGCCGGCGAGGATAGCCCGCTGGCCCTGCGCCGCGCACTCGCCCACAGCCGTATGCTCTCCTCTGACGTGTCCGCCGGCTTCGACCCGGGCTACGCCGGCAAGTTCGAAACTAAGAACGCAGCCTTTATGGGTCGTGGCCTGTGCTTTAACAAGTACACGGGCAGCCGCGGCAAGGGTGGCTCCAACGACGCCGACGCCGAGTATGTGGCCCTCGTCCGCGACATCATGGACGAGGCCGGCGTAGACTTCCAGACCTGCGAGCTCGGTCGCGTCAACGCGGGCGGCGGCGGCACCATCGCCTACATCATGGCCAAGTACGGCATGAACGTCATCGACTCCGGCGTTGCCGTCCTGTCCATGCACGCCCTGTGGGAGGTCGCCAACAAGGCCGACATCTACGAGGCCTACCGCGGCTACAAGGCCTTCCTCGAGCGCGCCTAATCCACCCCACCCATAACTTGCGGTGGAATACGGATTGATTTGGCCTTTCAATGGCACAAACAGACCGTATTCCACCGCAACTTTTTTAGCGAGAGAACGGTTCCATGTTGCAGGTCATCATTTCGCCCGCCAAGCAAATGCGCGCGGCCCAAGATGCTTTTGAAGTCCTGGGCATTCCACCCTTTGTGCGCGAGACAGCTCGCCTCCACCGCGCACTGCTAGATATCGAGCGGAATGAAGGCAGCGGCGGCCTGCAGGCGCTATGGAACGTGAGCGACAAACTGCTGGGGCCTTGCCTCAACACCCTGCATGAGTTCAGGCCCATCCTGAAAAACGGCGATCTCGACAATCCCGCACTCGCCCGTCACCTCTCCCCCGCCGTCATGTCCTATCACGGCATTCAATACCAGAGCATGGCGCCCAAGGTGATGGATTCCGCGCAGCTCGACTGGCTACAAAACCATCTCTGGATCCTCTCGGGCCTTTACGGATGCGTGCGCCCCTTTCATGCCGTTGAACCGTATCGGCTGGAGATGGGCGCGAAGCTTGCCGTCGACAATGCCCGAGACCTCTACGCGTTTTGGGGCGACAAGCTCGCACGGGCCATCGCTCCGGCAGGCTCCAACGCTACAATCGTCAATCTCGCCAGCGCGGAATACGCCAAAGCCGTTCTGCCCTGCCTCGCGGGCGACGCCACGGTCGTCACATGCCTCTTTGGCGAAGGCATCCGCAACGGAAAACCCATCCAACGGTCGACCGCCAGCAAAAAGGCGCGCGGCTCCATGGTGCGCTGGATGGCAGAAAACAAGCTCGAGGATGCAAGCGAGCTCACCGCGTTCGACATTGGTTATCGTCACTTTCCCGAGCTTTCTAATAAAGACACTTTGGTCTTCCTGAACGAACAGACCTTGTAGGACCACCGCTACTTTTAAATGTGCTGCCTAGGCACGGCGTTTATTCCGCCAAGCCGTCGGCTTTGGCAATTTCATTTGTCGAGCCGTCCTGATAGGTAATCTTGACATGCTCCACCTCGGACACCTTGATGCCCAACGGGGGCTCCAGGCGCCATTCCGTCAGCGCGATATCCATCGTCGTGGGCACATCCCCTTGATCTTTGAGCTCAACCAACAGCGTCTTAAGCGACGCATCGAAGGTCACGCGCTCGATCTCTTCACCAGGAATGGAACCACCGCTTAGCTGCAGCTGAACAAATCCATCGCACGGATACCAATAGTCGCCGGGAGCTGCCACCGTGTTACCGCCCGCGACCTTCACCGTCATGATCGGCAGGGCATCGTCGGCCTCAAACTCCCAGGCGGCGCCGCCGCGACCGCCAAACGTCCAGATACAAAAGGCAATCACCAGCACGGCAAGCACCGCAAAACCAATCGCGACCAACCCATGGTGCGCGCGGCTCTCCTCGGCCGATACATCCCATTGCGTCTCACGATATAGATGCTTGTCTTCCATGTTCGCCTCCCCACAGGCACGCTCGTTGGCCCAATCGTACCCATTCAGGCTATACTTGAGCCCATGACATAAACGGGGAGCTTGCAGGACAAGACGGCAGGCTGAGATTGGGCGCGCCCGCCCTGACCCGCAAACCTGATATGGGTAATGCCAACGAAGGGAGCCGTGCCAATGAGCACACAGACCGAGCCCGAGCTCGTCACGCAAATCGACTTCGCCCGCGCAGGGCAGATCACACCGCAGATGAAGGAAGTCGCCGAGCGCGAGCATCGCGACCCCGAGTACATCCGCGAGCGCGTGGCCGACGGCCGCATCGCCATCCCCGCCAACATCGTGCACATCAAAAAGGGCATGCGCGCCTTTGGCGTCGGCGAGGGCCTGTCCACCAAGGTCAACGTGAACTTGGGCATCTCGGGCGACAAGGCCGACGCCGCCGAGGAATGGAAGAAGGTCAAGATCGCCGAGGACCTTGGTGCCGACGCCATCATGGACCTCTCCAACTCGGGCAAGACACGCCAGTTCCGCCGGCAGCTCATCGACGAGACGCCGCTCATGGTGGGCACCGTCCCCATGTACGACGCCATCGGCTACATGGAAAAGCCACTGGTCAAGCTTACCAAGGATGACCTGCTCGAGGTCGTGCGCGCGCATGCCGAGGACGGCGTGGACTTTATGACCATCCACTGCGGCATCAATAAATCGGTCATCAAAACCTTCAAGGAGACCGGCCGCCTTATGAACATCGTCAGCCGCGGCGGCTCGCTGCTGTTTGGATGGATGGAGGTCACCGGCAACGAGAATCCGTTCTACGAGTTCTACGACGAGCTGCTCGAAATCTGCCACGAGTACGACGTGACCATCTCGCTCGGCGACTCCTGCCGCCCGGGCTGCCTCTACGACTCCAACGACGCCACCGAGACTGCCGAGATGATCGAGCTGGGCAAGCTGTGCAAGCGCGCCTGGGCAGCCGGCGTCCAGGTCATGGTCGAGGGCCCGGGTCATATGGCGCTCGACGAGATCGCCGCCAACATGAAGCTGCAGAAGCGCCTGTGCCACAACGCCCCGTTCTATGTGCTGGGGCCGCTGGTAACCGATATCGGTGTGGGCTACGACCACATCACCGCCGCCATCGGTGGCGCCATCTCCGCGAGCTCCGGCGCCGACTTCCTGTGCTACGTGACCCCGGCAGAGCACCTGTGCCTGCCCAACGCCCAGGATGTGCTCGACGGCCTCATGGCCACTAAGATTGCCGCGCACGCCGCCGACATCGCCAAGAAGGTGCCGCACGCCCGCGACATGGACGACAAGATGGGCCAGGCACGCCGCAAACTCGACTGGGATGCCATGTGGAAGTGCGCTCTCGACCCGGTCACCGGTAAGAAGCGCTACGAGGAGTCCCCTGCCGCCACCGAGGGCACTTGCACCATGTGCGGCAAGATGTGCGCCGTCCGCACCGTCAACAAGGTGTTCGAAGGCACGACAATCGACCTCGGTATGGAGGATTAGCTTTTACGAGGCAATCCAGTATGTCTGCTGCAACGCCCGTCAATTGTTGACGTGTGAACATTTGCTAACATTCGCGTAAAGATTGCACCACCCGCCCGGGATCGGCATGCAGCCGGCCCGGGCAACTTTATAATGCAGGTAGAAGACCCATTTGAATCCAACCGAACAAGGGAGCGAACATGGATCGTAGTAAGGTACCTGCCGTCCTGTCTATCGCTGGATCCGATTCCAGCGGCGGCGCCGGCATTCAGGCCGACATTAAGACCATCACGGCGCACCGTCTGTATGCCGAGACGGCCATCACCGCCATCACAGCGCAAAACACACTGGGCGTCACCGCCGTGCAGGATATCTCGCCAGATATCGTAGCCGCGCAAATCGACGCTGTCTTTGACGACATCCGCCCGAGCGCCGTCAAGATCGGCATGGTTTCTTCTGTCGAGATTATCGAAGTCATCGCCGACCGCTTGAGCGCTTGGAACGCAACGAACGTGGTCGTCGACCCCGTCATGGTCGCCACCTCGGGCGCTCGTCTCATTGCCGAGGATGCCTCCGAGGCACTCACCCGCCGCCTGTTCCCGTTGGCAACCGTCATCACGCCCAACATTCCCGAGGCTATGGCGCTGCTCGATTACGAGGTCGATTCCGAGCGCACACAGCAAAATGCCGCCATGCTTCTCACCCGCCGCTTTGGCTGCGCGTCCCTCGTTAAGGGTGGGCATTTTGTCAACGAGGCCAACGATGTGCTCGCAGAGCCCGCGCCGCTCGATGACGAGGGTAACCACCTGGGCGATCCGCTCACCACGTGGTTCCGCCACAAGCGCATCGAGACCGGCAACACGCATGGCACTGGCTGCACGCTTTCGTCCGCCATCGCCTGCGCGCTGGCCCAGGGCATGGAACTTGCCGACGCCATCAACGCCGGCAAGGCCTACCTAACCGGCGCTCTCGCCGCCGGCTTTGACATGGGCAAAGGTTCCGGCCCCGTCAACCATATGTGGCAGTATTAAAGCCCGCAGCCCAAAACCACCGCAAAGGGGACAGGCACCTTTGCGGTGGTCCCCACAAACATCTCGATCTGTAACAGTAACTCGGCAAAATCGACCCTAGATGTTACAGATCAAGACAAACAAACGATCCAAAGCACCGCAAAGGTACCTCTGTGGTGCTTTGGATCGCGCTACTCTCCGAGCATCTCTTGGAGCTTGGCTGCCACGGCGTGGCCCAGGCTCTCGTGGCTTTCGGGCATCATATGCAGGTAGTCGATATCACCCGGCTCGGCGAAATCGGCGGCATTCAAAAAGTCGCAGCCAAACTGCTCTGCCACGTGCGCATAGCACTCGCCAAAATGCTCAGATGCCTCAACGGAATGCTCGTCAAAGTCGGTCATATACACATCGGCGATTCGCGGCTTGATCTTGATAGGAGCCATCAGCAGAATGCGCGGACAAGGCGCAGCGTCGGTCCACGGAAACGCGCGGACGGCGCGAATCAGTGCCATGGCGCCACGGGCGATATCGGAAGCTGTCACGTTAAAGACCGTCTTACAGTCGTTGGTGCCCAGCATGATCACAATGGCGTCCAGCGGCTTATGGGCCTCGAGCAGCATCGGAAGCGCGCGAATGCCGTTGAGGTTAGTATCAAGATGACACATATCGTCGCGCACCGTCGTGCGGCCGTTGAGCCCCTCCTCAATCACATGCCAGCCCTCGCCCAGGTCACGCTGTGCCACGCCGCACCAGCGCACATCCTGTGCATAGCGCACCGCGGTGCCATCGCGCATACCAGCCGGATCATAGCCATAGGTATTGCTGTCACCAAAGCACAGAACGTTTTTCATCGTAAGCCTCTCCTTTAGTAAAAAGCCGACGGGAGCAGCCCTCCCGCCGGCTCGACCTATCTGTCGGCCCGTACCGATTACAGGTACTTGCGCCAATCGTCATCGTCCTCATCGTCCTCGGCGGCAGCCTGGGCCTGCTCGGCGGCGCGAGCAGCCGCAGCGCGTGCGGCAACCTGGGCATAGGACTCCTCGTTACGCTCGGGGAAGCTTGCCAGCACGTGCTCGAACTTGGCAAAATCCTCATCCCAGCGCGTAGAAGGCACGGCAAAGAACACCTGCTTGACCTTAAAGTCGCCCGATGCAAGCTCCTTACGGAAGAGCTCGGCTACGGCCTCGGCGTCAAAGCCGTTGTTGTCGCAGCCCCAAGCGCCCAGTACGAGCTTCTCGCGACCCAGCTCGTCGCAGATGGCAAGCACAAAGCGGATGCGATCGCGCAGAGCGTCAAGCAAGGCATCGTCGCTCACGCGATACTCCTGGCGAGCACGCTTGGCGTTGGGCGCGGCGGCCACGATTACGTCGGCATAGGCGTGCACATGGTTGCGGTCGAAGCGCACCGCGGGCACCACCAGCGCACGGTTGCGGTACAGCTCGCAGTTGATGTTGCGGCGACGGTTCTCACCGTACCACTTACGCTGCTTGTCGAGTACGTTGTACAGGTACGAATCGGCGCACAGCGTGGCCTCCTGGCCCAGGTAGCCCTGGATATAGCCGCCGCCCGGATTGGTAAACGAGGCAAAGGCAAGCACAGCCATATCGCAGAACTGCGCATAGCCGCGGCCGTTATCGAGGATTGCCTGCGTGGCGGAGGCATCAAGCACAGTGACCTCGGGCAGGGCCGGAGCAGGCTCCTCGGCGGGCTCGGACTCAGCCTCGTCGGCCGACTCGGCGGACTCGAGCGCCACCTCGGGCTCGACCGCGGTCTCCACCTCGGCAGCCTCTACCTCGGCAGCGTCAGCCTCCACAGCCTCGGCAGCCTGCTCCTCAGCAGCCACTGCCTTCTGGGCCTTGGCCTTCATCGCCGCGACAAAACCGGCAGGCATACCATCGAACTCGCGCACGCCGGCAAGCGAACGCTCGATGTCCTTGGCGCAGGCCTCGGACACAGCCGCCACATGGCGCTCGGCGGCCTTGGCACGCGCCTCGCGCTTGGGATTGGGCTGACCCGCTCGGTTAGACCTGCGGTTACGGTTCCTGTTGTCGACATCTGCCATACGTGGCCACCTTTCCTGTCGCTGCCGCTATCGGCTTTTTCCCATCCATGATACCCCGCCACGCACAAAAAAGACGGCCCCGAAGGACCGCCTTTCGTATCGTTTTACCGTGTCCGGCAGGAAGCGTCGCAACGCCGCGCTAGTCGCGGCGACCGAGAATGTTCAGGATGCGCAGGAACACGTTGATAATGTCCACGAACAGATTGGACGCCATGAGCACCGCATTGGGCAGCGTGGGCGGCACCGTCGTGGCAACATAGGTGTCGTAGCCAATAAACCCGGCGAACACCACGATCACGATCAAATCGGTGATGGACTGCGAGACGCCCATGAACATCAGCACGATCTCGACCAGAATCGTGGCAAGCAGGATGCCAAAGCCGATGCCGTACACACGCTGGAAGAACTTGGGGAAGGTCACGCCCAGCGCACCGAAGACAAAGGTGATAGCAGCGGTGGCGATAAAGGCGGTGTTGATGGTGGGCAGGTCGTAGTTTGCAAGGCCAAACGACGCGGTCAGGCCAAAGGTGCTCGCAAAGATCACGTAACCCACGAGAGACAGGCCCACGGACTGCTTGCCCGCAGCAGCCGACATCATGACGATACCGACAATAGTCAGGATAAACGAGCCAAAGACCAGTGGCAGGGCGGCGCCGCTCATCATCATGCGGGCAAACGCCATGGTGCTCGTAAAGTAAGCACCGGCGCCCATGGCGCAAAAGCCCAAGAAGATGAGAGCAGACATGGCAAGATTGTACGCACGCGGCGACATCTCCTTGGCGCGACTTGCGCCGGTCTCGATGGGGCCGTTCTGATAGCCCTGGATATCGTTCATACTTCGTCCTTTCAAAAAGCGCACGACAGCGCCGTAGGTGACAAGATTCCTGCCATTGTACCCGAATGCCGCACGTCCTTACCTACGGCGCTCGCCCTCAAGCGTACGATCAAAGGCCCAGACCCACCAACGCATCAGGTGCGCCTGCGAGCCGTCCGCCCGCTCGCGCGTCTGGTCCTCCAGATACAACTCGGTCGCGTGCCCGCCAAAACGCACCTTATACGTTGACGTACGGATGCCGTGGACCGTTAAGCCAAACCCGGTTGACGAGATAATTTCGTCAATCGTAAAACAACGGCCGTCGACCCAGCAGACGGTGACCGGCATGACCTGTCCGCCCGCGAGGATGCGAGCCACGACGTCCACATACTGCTTGTGCACGCGCCGAGTTTTGCCGTCTGTCTGTCGATATTCCATGCCCCCTATTATCGAACGCGTGTTTGCATGTTGTAAAGCGAACAGACTGTGGTTTTGGGGTGTTGGGGCGCGCACACGTGTCCTCATGGCGTGTTAGCAAAAAGAATACCCGCGGTCAACAGGGCAAATATTCAATTTTAGTGCCAAAAAATTCACTTCTCCCATCAGAACTCAGTAAAGAAACCCGCAGGAGGTGATACGATTTATCATGTTTTTTGTAACGTGTCTGCAAACTTCGAGAAAGCCCATATATGGACGTAACGTTCTCAACCTTCCTCGGCCAAATTGTGTCGAACCCAGTCCTTGCCGTCACCGTGATTCTCGCGCTCGGCGCCATCTTCGTCAATGGATGGACCGACGCGCCCAACGCCATCGCGACCTGCGTCACTACGCGTTGCATGCCCGCCCGCGCCGCCATTCTCATGAGCGCCGCATTCAACTTCCTCGGCGTGCTCATCATGACGCACTTTAACGCGAGCGTCGCCAACACCATTTCACATATCGTCGACTTTGGCGGAAACAGCACCATGGCGCTTGCCTGTCTGTGCGCGGCTCTGTTCTCCATCGTCGTCTACGGTGCCACGGCGTCGCGTTTTGGCATCCCCACCTCGCAAAGTCACAGCCTTATCGCCGGCCTGACCGGTGCCGCTATCGCCCTCGGCGGCGCGAGCAGCGTCAACGTCCACGAGTGGATGAAGGTCATCTACGGCCTGGCGCTCTCCATCGGCCTGGGCTTTGTCATGGGCTGGATCCTGTGCAAACTCGTCTCGATTCTGTTTGCCGCCGCCAATAGGCGACGTGCCAATGTCTTCTTTAAATACGCTCAGATCGCGAGTGCCGCGGCCATGAGCTTTATGCACGGCGCGCAGGATGGACAGAAGTTCATCGGCGTGCTCTTTTTAGGTGTCGCCTTCGCCAACGGCCAGACGAGCGTCGGCGATGCCGGCATTCCCATCTGGATTATGCTGCTGTGCTCGGCCACCATGGGCATCGGCACCAGCGTGGGCGGCGAGCGCATCATCAAGTCCGTCGGCCAGAGCATGGTCAAGCTCGAGAAGTATCAGGGCTTCTCCGCCGACCTCGCAGGCGCCGCGAATCTGCTGCTTGCCACGCTCACTGGCATCCCTGTGTCCTCCACCCACATCAAGACCTGCGCCATCATGGGCGTCGGCGCCGTCAAGCGCCTCTCGGCCATCAACTTCGGCGTGGTCAAGGACATGATGTTCACCTGGTTCTTCACCTTCCCCGCCTGCGGACTCATCAGCTTTGTCATGGCCAAGCTGTTCATGATGTTCATCTAGCCAAACCGAGCGTCCACCCGGACCGCAATACTTCGCCCACCCGTCTTCGCCTCGAAAGGACCCACTCATGGCAAAGAAACCCGATTCGTTCTACTTTGACAACTACGTCGCCTGCGCCGATCTTGCCGTACAGGCTGCCGAGCTGCTCACCAAGATCTTTGAGAACTTCGATCCCGCGAAGATTCACGATATGCTCGACAAGATGCACGCGATTGAGCATGCGGCCGACAAGAAGCACCATGAGCTTGAAGACGCCCTGCTCACGGCCTTTATCACCCCGCTTGAGCGAGAGGACCTGGACCTGATGAGCTGCTCGCTCGACACCGTGCTCGACCGTATCGAGGGCGTCGTGCAGCGCGTCTACTTCACCAACATCCAGAGCATCCATCCCGATGCCATCGTGATCGCCCACAAGGTAACCGACGCCTGCCGCGCTATGAAGGACCTGATGGTCGAGCTGCCCAACTACCGCAAGTCCAAGACCCTGCGCGAACTCGTCATCCAGATCAACACGATCGAGTCCGAGGCCGACGAGCTCTACATCAACGCTATGCGCAACCTGCATGTCAACGGCAAGGATCCGCTCGAGGTCATCGCTTGGCGTGACGTCTACGCCTTCCTGGAGTACTGCGCTGACTGCTGTGAGAATGTGGCTGATGTTGTGGATTCGATTGTCATGAAGAACAGTTAATTGGGGGTACATGTCCCACCGGTCGCGGGCCCGACCACTGATAACCTTTTTTCACTCCGGCTGCAAGCAGAGTCGTTCAAAAGGTTATCAGTGGTCGGGCCCGCTCCCTTATGTACCACCGTTGGGAACTTTGGCTGATAGTTTTAGCGCAATGGGGGTTTGGCTGAAGGGACCTTTGGTACCCGCTCGGACACTTTGGCCCTTGGTGAGCGTTTGGCTGATTGCCGCTTTGGGTACTCTTTGGGTTACTTTGGGTTTGTTTGATTTTTAATTGTTGGAGGGCTTGTATGTCGTATATGGATCTGGCTCGGTCTCGGTATTCTTGTCGTTTGTTTGAGGATCGTTCTGTTGAGCAGGCTGTGGTGGATGCCATTGTTGAGGCTGGGCGTATTGCTCCTTCTGCTTGTAATAATCATCCAACCCGTGTGATGGTGTTGGATACGCCTGAGCTTCTGGAGAAGGCTGCTGCTTGTCAGCCGCGTTTTGCTCGTGATGGGTCTATCTTTGGGGCTCCGCTTATCTTTCTTATCTGCAGCGTTACCGACGATGCTTGGGTGCGCCCGTATGACCAGATGAACTCCAGTGCCATCGACACCTCGATTGTTTGCGATCAGATGATGATGGAGGCCGAGGAGCAGGGCCTGGGTGCGTGCTGGGTGTGCCATTTTAAGCCCGAGGTGGCCTGTGAGCAGTTCAGCCTGCCCGAAGGCATCTATCCCTATCACATGCTCGTCTGCGGCTATCCTGCCGACCATATCGCCGACCCCGAGCAGCGCGAGGCCCGCACCATTCCCCTCCCCGACTTCCTCCTCAAGTAGATTTTTGGGACATGCCTTAAAATCCACCTTTGACCACGCGCCCTTCGCCGAGTCCTGTGCCCTCAAACGCAGGACTCGGCGTTTTGTTTTGCAGGCTGCATACAGCCACAAAAAAGGACCCGCAAGCTGCGGGCCCTTTCTAGGCGCTACATGATAGCTGGATGTTAGTCCAGGTCGTCGGCGGCGAAGTTGCCAATCGGTGCGAAGGGATCGGCAACGGGGATAACCGGCTCGGCGACGGGCAGCGGCTCGGCAGCAGGAACGGTCACAGCCGGAGAAGCGGCGGAACCGACCGGCGTGGAAGCCATGAGATCGGACGGGAAGGAGTTCTGAGCATCGTCCATGAAGTGCTGGATGAGCTTGAGGTACTCGGCCTTAAACTCCTCACGGGAAGCCTTAAGACGGTCGATCTCCTCAAGCTCGGCCTGCTTCTCGGTCAGGGCCTGACGGATGACCTCGCGGGCCTTGGCGTCGGCCTCGTTGCGGATACGGTCGGCGTTCTCGTTGGCGTCGTTGACGATACCCTCGGCGGTCTGCTGGGCAGCAATCAGGGCAGCGGAAATCTGACGCTCCTGAGCGGAGAAGTCGGGCGCAGGAGCGGCGACGGGCGCGGCAGGAACGGCCTGAGCGGCAGCATCCTGAGCCTGAGCAAGCTGAGCCTGTGCATCGGCAAGCTGCTGCTCGGTAGCAGTCAGGCGACCCTTAAGGTCAACGATCTTAGCGAGCATAGCGTCAACCTCGGAAGACAGCGTCTCCAAGAAGACGTCGACCTCGGCGGGATCGTAGCCGCGCTTGGCCTCAGAGAAGGTCTGAGCCTGAATGTCAGCAGGGGTAATAGCCATAACAAGTTCTCCTTTATCTTCGCCTTGGCGCCGTGCGCCCGACGTGAGTTACTAAGCAAGTTTTATATGAGTATACCTATAAGAAGTTGCAGAACCAGCTTCTGCACCAACTGCAACGCAATAATCGCAACGACCGGTGAAAAATCGACGCCGCCCATGGGCGGGATAAACCGGCGGAACAAATTGAGCCACGGCCCGCACACGCTATCGAGAACGGCCGCGATATCCTGTAGCAATCCGCCCTGCTTCATAGGGATCCACGTCATAAGGCAGTAGACCACGATGAGCGTGGAGTAAAAGTTGAACAGCGTATTGACCAACTGGACAATGGTGTAGATGTTGATGAGAATCTCCTCGTCTTGTCTTTACTTAAGGTAGCCGTCGGCACGGAGCTTTTTGAGATCCGAATCCTTGACCTCGCAACCGGCGGGCAGCACCATAAAGACGCGATCGCCCACCTCTTTGACTGTGGCACCCAGGCCGCAGGCAAAGCCGTAAGAGAAGTCCAGGACGCGCTTGGCGACCTCGGTACGAACACCCACAAAAATCAGCGCGACAGGCTGCTTGGTGCGCACGCGGCGCACGACGGTCTCCACGTCGTCATAGCTCTCGGGGCGCAGGACATAGGCCGGCAGCTGCGGCGTAGCGTTGATGATGTTGCTCGCATACGCCGAGGCATCGCTCGGTGAGGGAGCAGGTGCGGGGGCAGCAGCGCGGGCACGTGTACTCTCGGCGTAGCTCGACGGCGTGTCGTAGGCACCGGGACGATAACCGCCCGCAACCGTCTCCTGCGACCGCGATGGCGGGTTGTAGGTCGTAGCGTGGCGAGAATCGTCACCGACCAGCTGGCCGGAGCGCGTGTACACGGCCACCGACTCGGCCTCGCCGCGGCGCGTCTGACCCAACAGGCCGTTGCTCGGCTCATCCTGGGTGTAGAAGCCCTCGCCCGAGGCACCGCTGTAACCGTTGTTCTGGTAGCCGTCGTCATAGCCATCATCGTAGCCGTAGTCGTCGTCCTGACCATAACCCTGGTCGTAACCCTGCTGGCCGCCCAGGTGCATCTTATTTTTAATCTCGTCAAGGAAGCCCATGGTTGTGTCCTCTCGCGGTTTAGTGCAGGCGCTCCGATAATCAGTGCGCACTTCAGAGCCTTATTTTACTGCAAACTCCGGGCTAAATACTACCCTGCCCAGGCGAACGAGCGTAGAGCCTTCCTCAAGGGCAGGCTCAAAGTCCTCGCTCATGCCGCAGGAAAGTTCGGGCAGGCTCAGATCGGAGTGCGTCGCCTCAAGCTCATCCCTTAGCTCGCGAAGTCCGGCAAAAGTGCGGCGCGCCACATCCTTATTCCCCCGTGGCGCCATAGTCATAAGGCCCTGCACACAAATTCCCTCAAGCTCCGCAAGCTCACCCGCGGCGTCTCGAACCTCGTCGGGCGAAAAGCCGCCCTTGGACTCCTCGCCGCTCACATTGACCTCGAGCAGCACGCGCTGGGGGCCGGAGAGCTCGCCCGCCTCAATCTTGCGGACCGCACGGCTCGAGATAGCCTGAGCCAAATGCAGCGAGCTTACCGAATGAATCAGCTCGGCCGAGCCCAGAATCGCATTGATCTTGTTGGTCTGCAGGTTGCCGATCATATCGAAGCGCACCTCGGGTAGCTCCGGATGCTCCGCGAGGCCCGCAAGCTTGCGAACGAGCTCCTGCGGGCGGTTCTCGGCAAAATGGCGATACCCCGCCTGAATAGCGGCAACGGTCTCATCGACGCCAACAGTCTTGGAGACGGCAATCAGGCGCGCGGCATCGTGGGGACGGCCCGCGCGATCGAGCGCCGCATAAAAACGCTCCAGAATCTGCTCGCGGCGAGCGCGCATCAAGTCCAAATAGTTATCCATTGCCAATCGCCTCCGCTAACAGCCATACAAGTAGTCTCATGCTAACGCAAGAGCGCGGCCTCGCATGTGCAAGGCCGCGCTCACTTAGGTATTTACAATCTTTCGACGAACGGAGCTGCCCTACTCCTCATCATCCTCGGTGTCGTCCTCGTCCTCGAGGTGCTCGAGCAGGTAGCGAAGACCCTCGCTCACCTCGTTAGCAGGCACCTTGGCAACATAGCCCGCATCCACGGCGGGCCTCATAATGACACCCTCGCCCGAAGGCACGCGCATGCTCTCAAGCTCATCCTCGTCTGTACGGGCGATATCGCCGGCAGTCATACGCTGTCCGGTCAAAAGGAAGGTCAGACGGCAGGCGGCATCGATCGAAATCGAGGCGACACGATCGAGGTAGCGCGAGACCATGATGGCGCGACGCAGGTCGTCATAGTTGCTGTCGTCGTCCATAAAATCGCCCGTGTCCATGCGGTTGAAAGTACGGAAGAACTTCTCATAGGCCGCGTGCACCGGCTCGTCCTCGACGGCCAGATTGCAGATGATGGACATGTCGTTGGTGACGAGCGCAGAAAGCGACGAACCCAGCACCTGGTAAACAGCCTCGGCCTCGGCCTCAACCGTACCGACAAGTTCCTGGGGCAGCGAGATGTCGGCCTTGACCATGTGACGCGTGGCGCGGCAGATCTGGCGAACCTTATCGGTCATGCGCTGCAGGTTAAAGTCGACGTAGATGATCGTCTGCAGCAAGCGGAAGTCGGAGGCGACCGGCGACTGCGTAGCGATCAGGTTGTAGCACACGGCCTCCAAGTTGGCGCAGCGCGCGTCAATCGAAAGCGTGCGCTTCTTGGTCTTGGTGGCGAGCTTGCGATCGTCGGTCACATAGGCCTTCACGGCGTCGTGAAGAGCCAGATCGACGGCCTCGTAGATGCTCAGCATCTCGTGACGGGCCTCGATGAGCTGACGGGAAAACAGTTTGCGCATGGTTCACTCCAATCAGTTGGGTGCGGTCATGCCGCCCGCACAGTGAATACGCACCGGACCAGGTCCGATCGGATTGGGACTAGTCGCGCCGATCAGCCAAAGCGGCCGGTGATATAGTCTTCCGTTCGCGAATCCACCGGGCTGGTGAAGATCGCGTCGGTTTGACCATACTCGATGAGCGTGGCGGGCTCGCCGGCAACTTCCTGCAAGAAAAATGCGGTGTAGTCGCTAATACGAGCGGCCTGCTGCATAGAATGCGTGACGATGATGATCGTCATCTCGGGCGCCAGCTCGGCCATCAGATCCTCGACCTTAGAGACGGACGTGGGGTCGATGGCGGAGCAGGGCTCGTCCATCAGCAAGACATCGGGCTGCACCGCAAGCACACGCGCGATGCACAGACGCTGCTGCTGACCGCCCGAGAGCGCCAAACCATCCTTGTTGAGCTGATTGGATACCTCTTTCCAGAGGTTGGCGCGCTTGAGCGATTCTTCCACGATGTCATCGAGGTCGCTTTTGCTAGTCACGCCCTGCAGACGAGGGCCAAAAGCGACATTCTCGTAGATGGATTTGGGGAACGGGTTGGGCTGCTGAAAAATCATGCCCACGCGGCGGCGAAGATCGACCGGGTCGACGCCCTCGGCATAGATATCGTTGCCGTCGAGCGTCATGGTGCCCTCGACGCGAGTGCCCTCGATAAGGTCGTTCATACGGTTGATGCAGCGCAAAAACGTCGATTTGCCGCAGCCCGAAGGGCCGATAAACGAGGTGATGGCGTTTTTGGCGATGTTGAGGTCGAGCCCCGTCAGCGCATGAAAGTCACCGTACCAAAAGTTGAAATCCTTGGCCGTGATGGCCGCTTGCTCCGGCGTGGGAGCGGACTGATAGACGGACATGGGACTCCTTAACTAGCGGCGCTTGCGCGACAGATAACGCGCAAACAGGTTGAAGGCCAGAATAATCGCCATCAGCAAAAGCGCAGTGCCGTAGGCTGCGTTCATGTTGATGCCGTCATTGGCAAGCAGATAAAGGTGAACGGTCATGGGACGACCGGAATCGAGCGGCGAAATAGGCAGGTTGATGGCCTGACCCATGGTGTAGAGCACCACGGCGGTCTCGCCGATGGCGCGGCCGATGGCAAGCACGATGCCGGTAGCGATGCGGCCAAAAGCCGAAGGAAGCACGATCTTGGAGACGACCTGCCACTTGGTGGCGCCCAGGCCATACGCACCCCAACGGATATAGCGCGGAACAGCGCGGATTGCCTCCTCGGTGGTGCGCATGACGATGGGGAGCATCAGAAGTGCCAGCGCCAAAGCGGCCGAGACCATCGAAAGGCCCAGACCCATAGCCTCGACAAACAAGGCGTAGCCAAAGAGGCCCATAACGATGGAGGGTACCGAGGCCAAGGCATCGGCAGCATAGCGAATGATGTCGACAATCTTGCCCTGCTTGGCATATTCGGCCAGATAGACCGCAGCCAGGACGGCAACCGGCGTGCAGATGAGCATGGCGAGCGCCGTCACGTAGATGGTCGAGACGATCGTGGGCCAAATGCCGCCTTCGGCGTTGACGCCCTGCGGCCAGCCAAAGATAAAGTCGAGCGAGATATGCGGCAGGCCGTTGATGACCACGTAGGCGATGATGGCGATCAGCACCAGCGTGGTGATATAGGCCGCGGCGCGAAACACGCCGAGCATGATCTTGTTGGAGAGGTCCTTGTTGATGCGGCCCTTCTTGCCATGGGAAAGGGCACGCTTGATGCGCTCGCGCGACGAGGTCGTATCGACCGTCGTGTCAACGGAATCGGACATAGCCTACCCCCTCTTCTTGGAAATCAGGCGGACGATACCCACCAGTGCAGCGGAGATGATAAACAGGACAACGCCCATGCCAAACAGAGCCGAGCGGTGCAGGCCCGAGGAATAACTCATATCGAGCGCGATCTGACTCGTGAGCGTCGAGATAGGGCTCGAGATGCTATCCGGAATGACCGGGGCGTTGCCCACGACCATGAGCACGGCCATGGTCTCACCGATGGCGCGACCCATGCCCAAGACAATCGCATCGACGATACCCAACTTGGCTGCAGGCAGCACGACTTTGTAGATGGTCTGCCACTTGGTGGCACCCATGGCATAGGATGCCTCGCGAATGCCCATGGGTATGGAATTGAGGGCATCGATGGTGAGCGTGGTGATGGTGGGAACGATCATGATGGCGAGCACGAACCACGCCGTCAGCGCGCCAAAGCCAAGACCGCCGGTCAGCTGCGCGATAAACGGACGGATGATGACCATACCAAAGAAGCCGTAGATGATGGAGGGGATGCCCGCCAGCAGGTCGACGGCGGGGCTGATGAGCCTGCGCACGCGCTTGCTGGCGATCTCGACCAGATACACAGCCGTGCCCACACCCAGGGGCACACCCATGGCGAGCGCACCGACAGTCACCAGACCAGAACCCGCCAGCAGCGACATAATGCCGTAGTGGCCCTCAGAGGGTGCCCATGTAAAGCTAAAGAAATCCGCCAGGCCGATGTCGGTAAAGACCGGCAGCGCCGAGTACGTGGTAAAGACAAAAATCAGGATGACGGTGACGACCGCCAAGAACGCGCAGGCAAAGAAGATCCACTGCAGCGCCTTCTCCTTAAGATAGGTGCTGCGCGACACCAACGCCAACTCACGCTTTTTGGGCACCCGGGTCTCCTGCTCAATCTGGGGGGTTTCCTGTGCTTCCACGCTACTCACTCCCCTTTCCGTCGTTGGTGACGGGAATAAAGCCCGCCTCGCGAATCTGCTTGTCCATCTTTTCGGACGTCACATAGTCGATGTAATCCTGCGCCTGCTGCGAAGGCGTCCCCTTCACAAAGAAGTAAAGGTCACGCGAGATGGGATAGCCGCCACTTGCGACCGTCTTCTCGGATGCCTCGACATGGTTGACCGAAACGGCCTTGACCGAGGTCTTAGCGTTGAGGCTCTCGACAAAACCCAGCGAGATGTAGCCAATAGCGCCACGCGAGCGGGACACGACATCGCGTACCTGACCCGTACCCGAAAGAACAGCCGAGCGGCGATCGAACGGCGTGCCGTCCATCACGATAGTGCGGAAGGCCTCGCGCGTACCGGACGCCTCGTCGCGGTTGATAACCTGAATCTTCAGGTCCTCTCCGCCGACTTCTTTCCAGTTGGTGGTCTTGCCGGCGTAAATATCGCGGAGCTGCTCGGTCGAGAGATTGTCGACCGGGTTGTCGTCGTTCACGATGACTGCAATGCCGTCGTGTGCGATTACGATCGGGGTCAGGCCCAAATCCTGCTCGTCGGCATTGAGGCCACGAGACGAGCTGGCGATGTCGGCGGTGCCGGCGCTAACAGCTTCGATGCCAGCAGATGAGCCAAGGCCGGAGACGAGCACGTCGATGCCGGTCTCCTCTTTAAAGCCCTCGGCCGCGATCTCGGCAATGGGAAGGCACGTCGTAGAGCCGGCAACGGTGATGGAAGAGGTAGAAGATCCCGAGGAGCAGGCGCACAGCGTGAGCGTGAGCACTGCTGCACTCAGGACCGATGCGATCTTTCTCATAGCATCACGCCGATCGCAGCATGGCGCCCACAGGTGCCGCCCTCGTTGCGGTAGGAATAAAAGCGGTCGTTCTGACGAACGGTGGAAAGTTTGGTGTCCACAATGCCGTTCACATCGACACCGGCATCCACCAGCGCCTCGCGAATGGCGGCGGAAAGATCGAGCATGCGAGAAGCAGTAGCATCGATGCACGAGAACTCGGCAGCAAAGCGATCCATAAGTTCTTGGGACACCTCATACTCGTCGCCCAGGATATGGGGCCCAATATAGGCAGAGATGTCCTCCGGCGTGCAGTCAGCCGCCTCACAAAGCGCCTGGCAGGCTTTGGCGGAAATACGCGCAATCGTGCCCTTCCAGCCAGAATGCACCACGGCAAAGCCGCCGGGAGCCACCAGCACCACGGGAACACAATCGGCAAAGCAGAGCATCACGGGCACCTCATGGGCCGTACAGACGAGGGCATCACAGCCCTCGGCAATCTGCTCACGAATGTTCTCGAGATCATCGGCACCGTTCGAGGTCACCGTCACGACGTGGTCACCATGTACTTGATTGGGCACGAGCAGATTATGCTCGCACTCAGCGGCGCCCATGGCTTCGAGCGCTCGACGACGATTTTCTTGAACGGCAAAGGGGTCATCGCCTACATGCGAGCCCAGATTGAGTGAGGAGTACGCATCTTCGGAAACACCGCCGGTGCGCTCGGTAAAGGCAAAACGAACATCGAGCGTCGCGCCCTCTACCAACGTAACTCCATCATGGTCGACACGCGAAACGTTGTCCGCACGTGCTGCCATACTAAAGCCTCCTAATAACACAAGTATCGCGGCATCGCCGCGCAGCCTGCTTTTATACGGCTGTCATACTTCTTTAAAAGGATACCCGCAGCGGTAGGGACCAAACGTAAAGGGAACGTAAGGAGATTGGAGGCTTTCGTTTACAAACGAGAAACAAAAAGGGCGCATCCATACGGACGCGCCCCTGTGCAAAACAATGCGAAGAACGACTTAGAAGCTGCCGCGCTTGAGGAAGTCGGGAAGCTCAAACTGATCGTTGCCAAAGTTGGGCAGCTCGGTACCGCCGACGTTGCGAGTCGGGGCAGCCTGAGCGGGGCTGGCAGCCGGAGCGGTGCGCTGCGGCTCAGCGGAAGCAGCGGCCTTGCTCTGGGACTGCTGAGCAGCGAAGAGCTCGTCCTGACGGTTGACGTTGGAGTCGGAGAAGCCCGTAGCGATAACGGTGATGCGCACCTGGTCGCCCAGGGACTCGTCAACAACGGTACCGAAGATGATGTTGGCCTCGGGGTCGACGGCATTGGCGACAACGTCGGCGGCGTCGCTGATCTCCTGAATGCCCAGGTCCTTGGAGCCGGCGATGGAAAGCAGGACACGCGTGGCGCCATCGATGGAGCTCTCGAGCAGCGGACTGGAGATGGCCTGCTGGGCAGCGTCGACGGCACGGGTATCCCCAGAAGCGGTACCGATACCCATCATGGCGGTACCGGCCTGCTTCATGATGGTCTTAACATCGGCGAAGTCCAGGTTGATGATACCCGGGACGGTGATGAGGTCGGTGATGCCCTGGGTGCCCTGGGAAAGGACGCCATCGGCAATTGCGAAGGCCTCGAGCATCGTGGTCTTCTTCTCGGCGATGTCGAGCAGCTTGTCGTTAGGGATAACGATCATGGTGTCGACGCAATCGGAGAGGGTCTTGATGCCCTCCTCGGCGCTCTTCTTGCGCTTGCGACCCTCGAAGGTGAAGGGCTTGGTCACGACGGCGACGGTCAGCGCGCCGACCTCGTTCATCGCGATATCGGCAACGATGGGAGCGGCGCCGGTACCGGTACCACCGCCCTCGCCGCAGGTGATGAACACCATATCGGCGCCAGCGAGCGCCTCGGCGATATCGTCGCGGGACTCATCGGCAGCCTTGCGACCAACCTCGGGGTTGGCGCCGGCGCCCAGGCCGCGGGTAAGGTCGGTGCCGATGTGCACCTTGATATCGGCATCAGAGATCGCGAGCGCCTGAGCATCGGTGTTGATGGCAACAAACTCGACGCCGCGGATGCCCTCTTCGATCATTCGATTGACCGCGTTGGTACCGCCGCCGCCGACGCCGACCACCTTAATGACGGCAAGGTAGTTGTTGATCTCTGTCTCGTGCATGTCGGTCCTCCGAACAAAGGTTATAGCCATAGCATGGGTTGACCCCTGCGCACATTAACCTTCAGGTTGAAAGTAAATGCAAAGGTAAACCGTATTATGTTTGCACATTATGAACGTTGCAGTCAAATAATTGACCGTGAAAACCAAACAAACCAGATAAACGGCGTGGTATGGCCCCTCAACAAAGCCATTTAGGATGCTAGGCGGTCGGTGCGTTCCTAAACGTGTAGTTGCCCGGAGAACGCACATTGATATAGGTTACGCCCTCTACCTGCGAAAGTAGCTTGGTCACGATGCGTTCTTTCTTGGCAATATCATCCGAATCGCCCAGCGACACCTCGACGCCGTTGTCGAGATTTGCCGAGATAGCCTCAACGGAAGGCGTGGAAATATCCTTCACCTGGTCCAAGAACTCGCTCGAAAAACCACGCACATAATCCAAGCCAGCCTTAACGGCCTTGGAGCTCACCGCCTGGCCGGAAACCGGAGCGACATCGGCCGAGACGTCAGTCAACAGCACGGCGCCGTAGTGCTTGGCAAGCGCCAGGGCCGCATCGATGCCGGTCAGGGTGTTGGCGCCCTCCCCCGATGTAATGACGTTCCCCTGGTCGTCCACCTCGACAGACGTCGACAGCGGAGCGATCCAGGTGTCATCGTCTCCGATAGCCCAGGCAAGGTCGTCGGAGCTGATATACGCAATGGCGATAACTTTGCGCTCCGTCGGCGTGATGATAAGCGTATGGGGAAACTGGCGCTGGACATCCACACCCGAGACCCACGGGTTTTGCTTGAGGCCCTCGGTGATCTGATCGGGATCCACGTTAAAGAGCGACGTGTTCTCGGGAAGACTGATGAGCTGCATGGCGTCATGCTTGGTCACATGCTCGCTGCCATGAATCTGAATATCGGTGGCGGCGAACAGGCCAGAGTTGATGACGACGATGGCAACAATGGCAAGTACGGCCACGGCTGCCAGGATGCCGCCCGCGATCTTGCCCTTACCCTTAATGGCAGAAGCGGCGTCGGTCGCCTTACCTGCCATGGCACCGAGCGATGACAGAGGATTGATGCCCTTTTTTGCCGAAGACGCCTTGGCAGCGGGTACCGATGTCAGTGAACGCGGCTTAGTGCCAGCCAACGTACGGCTGGCATGCGGCGCACGAGCTCCCAGCGAAGGCTTGGGCGTCGCCATGGATCGGGAGGTCTTGGTGCCCATCGCCGGCTTGGGCGTCACCGAAGGACGCGGAGCCGGACGACTCGTCTTTTTAGAAGCGGGGCGTCCCCCCAGCTGAGAGCCGACGACCGGGCGCTTGGCAGGACGGACGGACCCAACAGACTTGGAGGACAAGGCGGGCTTGTGTTGAGACTGGGCAGGTGCGCCGGAACGCCCTCCGGCGCGGCGGAAGGTTGGTTTCGATGCTCTAGAAGCCGAGGAATTTAACTTCCGGTCTGAGCTCGATGCCATACGCCTCCCTCACCTTTCCGTGCACATGCCTGATAACCGCGGCCACGTCATCGGCCGAGGCGGTTCCGTTATTAACGATAAAATTAGCGTGTACGGGCGAAACTTCCGCACCGCCAACCGAAAAACCCTTTAATCCACAATCCTCAATCAACTTGCCCACGCTTGCGTCGGGCGGGTTGCGAAAGACCGATCCGCAGGAAGCGCGACCCATGGGCTGCGTGCGCTTGCGGCGCGTCAGGTACCGCTCCATACGCTCGCGAATGTCTGCCTTGGGCGCGGGCTTGAGTTTAAGCACGCACTCGAGAATGATCTCGTTACGCGGCAAGCTGCACTCGCGATACCCCCAAGCGATCTCGGACCCTGCATAGTGCTTAATACCGGAAGCCGGATCAAACGTGACCACGTCCTCGATAAGGGAGCCGATCCACTCGGTCCGCGTACCTGCGTTCATGGACACGGCGCCGCCGACCGAACCGGGAATACCGACCGCGAACTCAAGGCCCGAAAGCCCGCGCGACAAGGCGTCGTTGACCAAACGCGCGAACATCACGCCCGCACCAACGGTCAGCGTGCAGCCATCCTCGGCAACAAGCGTGCGCTGAAACTCACGTCCCAGCGAAATGACGGCGCCGCGATAACCGGCATCGGCAACCAGCAGGTTGGACCCCTTACCGATAATGACCCACGGCACCTGCTCGCGGTCAAGCACCGCCACGGCGCGACGCAGGGCATGGTAGCTATGGCACGTCACAAAGAGGTCGGCCTTGCCGCCGATACGATAGCTTGTATGGCGTGCAAGACGTTCGTCCTCGACCACGTCCGTGTCGATCATGCCCGAAAGCGCCATGACGGCGTTAAACAGACCCATAGGGTTTAAGCGTCTTTCTTGGCAGTCAGATACTCGATGAACTCGGGGCCGACGGTCGTAACGTCACCGGCACCCATGGTGAGCAGCAGGTCGCCCTCGCCCACGAGCTTCTCAAGCTCCTGGTTGAGCTCAAGACGACTGGAGCAGTACACGACCTCCTTGCCGGGGTGCTTAGCGCGAACGGTATCTGCGAGCATTTTGGAGGTAACGCCCGGAATCGGCATCTCGCCGGCGGAGAATACATCGATCAGCAGCAGCTTGTCGGCGTTGGCAAAGGCATCGGCAAAGTCATCGCACAGAGCCTGCAGGCGCGAATAGCGGTGCGGTTGGAACACGACGTCGACATGTTTGTAGCCCAGCGAAGAGGCAGCAGCGAGCGTCGCCTTGATCTCGGTGGGATGATGGCCGTAATCGTCAACCACCGTGATGCCGTCGATATCGCCCACGTGGGTAAAGCGACGACGGACGCCCTCAAAACTCGAAAGTGCCTTAGCGGCGGCATCGATATCGAGGCCTAGGACATGGGCGACGGTCAAGACGGCCGTGGCGTTGAGCATGTTGTGACGACCGGGGTTGCTCTTAATCTCGACAGCGTGCTCGGTGCCGTCCTCAAAGCGAACGATAAAGTCGCTCTGGATGCCCTTGACATCCGGATGTACGCAGACGATGTCGTTGTTCTCGGCAAAGCCATAGGAAAGCACATGACGGCCCGTCGACTTGGCGAGCTCGACCAGATGCGGATCCTCACCGCAAACGATGACGGTGCCGTCCTCGCCCACCAGCCCCATAAACTTAGCAAAGGTGGCCTCGATCTCCTCGATGCCCGAGTAGTGATCGAGATGGTCGGCCTCGACGTTGGTCACGATGACCACGTTGGGGTTCAGGAACAGGAACGAGCTGTCGGACTCATCGGCCTCGGCGACAAAATAGTCACCCGAGCCGTTCTTGCCGTTGGTGTCGTAGCCCTCGACGATGCCGCCGATCAAAAAGCTGGGGTCCAGACCCATGCGATCGAGCATCGTGGCGCACATCGAAGAGGTCGTGGTCTTGCCGTGCGTGCCGGCGACGGCGACGGTGGTGTAGCCATGGCCCAGAGCCGAGAGCATCTTGGCGCGGGGCCACACGGGAATACCCAGCTCGCGGGCACGCACGAGCTCGGGGTTGGACTCGGGAATAGCGGTGGAGACCACGACCACGTCGGGCTTGACCTCGTCGATCGTCGCAGCCTCGTGGCCCACGTGGACCTTCACGCCGGCGCGGGTAAGCTGGCGAATATAGCGCGACGTCTTGAGGTCGGAACCGGTAACGGTATAACCGCGCTCGTGCAGGACGAGGGCGATGCCGCTCATGCCGGCGCCACCGATACCGATAAAGTGGGCGCTCTTGAACTCGGGCGCGGAGGTTGCAGTCTGGGAATCAGCCATGTGCTCGTGTACTCCTTGCGTAAACACTGCCTGTAACCAGTTAACTGTACCGCACCTACCACATCCGCGCGAGGGCGACCGGCGATATCCCGTCTAACTAACGCAATCCCTCTACCGCATCGGCCAAAAGTGCGGCGGCACGGTCCTGGGCCAAGCCACGCGCCGCCTGACGCATGGCATCACGCGCTGCAGCGTCATCGACCAGGTGCAGCAGCTCATCGGCAAAGGCAGGGGCATCGATATCGGCATCGGCGCAAAGCACGCCGGCACCGGCATCGACCAGGTAACGGGCATTCGTGGTCTGGTGATCGGCCGTGGCGTGCGGATACGGCACGAGTACCGAGGGCACGGCAAGCGCGGCGATCTCGGCCACGCTCGAGGCACCGGAACGCGAGAGCACCAGATCGGCCGCAGCCAGCATATCGCCCATGTTGTCGATGTAGGGCTGGACTCGATAGCGCTTCGCCTCCTCGGGAGTCAGCGCCAAAGCGCGCTCGGTCTCCTCAAAGCCGTCGGCACCCGTCGAATGCAAAATATAGAGATTCTCGCGGGTCAGCAGCTCACTCTTGAGCGAGGCAACGCGCTCGTTGAGATGCTGAGCACCGAGCGAACCACCAAAGACGAGCAGAAGCGTCGCGTCCTCGGGCACACCGAGCGTCTTACGACCGCGGGCGCGATCGCCCTCGATCACCGAACGACGCACGGGATTGCCCGTCATGAGCACATGGTCGGGGTCGCCCTCGCGCTCAAAGACCGCGCGAGCCGCAGGTACCGAAATGCACACGCGGGTGGCATGTGAATTCATCATCTTGTTGGCCAGACCCGGAACAGAGTTCTGCTCGTGCAGCAGATACGGAACGCCGGCGCCCTTGCACCAACCCAGCAGTGGGACCTCAACGTAAGCACCAAAGCCGATAGCGGCATCGGGCTTACCGACCTTCGAGAAGTGACGGGCAAGCGCACGCTTCGCCTTGTTGACGCGCCACAGCGAGGTCAGCGCCGTCCAGGGACGGGAGCGATCGAAGCCCGTGACCGTGATGGGCACAAAATCGAATCCGGCCTCGGGAACCAGACGACCCTCGAGTTTGCGCGACTGGCCCACGAACACAACGTGATGACCGCGGTCACGCAGCTCCTCGGCCAAGGCGAGCGCGGGGTTGATATGTCCTGCCGTGCCGCCAGCTGCAATAGCAACGGTCATCTTATCGGTCATGGTAATCCCTTCGTACACGCGGCCCCTGGTCATCGGTGCGCAAACGCGCCGACGGGTCCGAATTCAAATCGATTCGATTATATCCGCCGCCCGCATTGCGATGAGTAGGACGCTGTGGACGACCTTGCGGCGCCGTTCGCTGACGTGAACGGGCTGCCGGCTCGGTCGCAGAGCCATCCAGGACGGTAAAGCCGTTACGCGAAGATCGCTCACCGCGCACATGGGGCACGCCGGCGGTACTCTCATCCATAACGGCAAAGCTCTCGCGACGACGGTCGTACTCATCGCGACGGGCGCTCTCATACGAAACGCGCAGGATCAGACCGGCGAGCATAAGCGACACAATAATCGACGAGCCGCCGTAGCTAATAAACGGCAGAGGCTTGCCCGTCATGGGAAACACATTGAGAATGCCCAGCGCGTTGATCAAAAACTGCACCGCAAGGATGACCGCGGAACCCGATGCCATAAGTGCTCCGCGACGGTCGGTCGCCTGCTCGGCAATACGAAACGCCGAGTAGATCAGCATCGCGAACACCAAGAAGAACAGCACGGTTCCGATAAAGCCAACTTCCTCGCCGATAATAGCCAAGATGTAGTCGTTATGCGCCTCGGGCAAATACGAGTACTTCATGGTGGAGTTACCGATACCGCGACCGAACAGGCCGCCCGAGGCAAACGCCATAATGGCAAGTGTGGCCTGATAGCCATCACCATATTCGTCTGCCCAAGGATTCCAAGCAACCTCGACACGCGTCATACGATACGGCTCGGCGATAAGGGCGATCGCAATGACGGCGATGCCGGCAACGACCGTCCAAACGATATATTTGGGGTCCAATCCCGCAAACAACGCCATGCACATGAGGGTCAGCAAGATGATCAGAACGGTGCCAAAATCGGGCTGAACAAAAATCAGAAAGAGCGAAATGCCCAGGTAGACACCCATCTTGCGAAGAAACTCGTTGATGTTGCCGCCGGGCGAAAAGATGCGGTCGAGCATGATGGCCGAATACGCGATGGCGAACGGCTTTAAAAACTCAGACGGCTGGAACTGAATACCGGCGATGTTGAGCCAACGCGTGGCGCCACGACTGCCGCTACCCATAAAGAACACCAGAACCAGTAGCCCTATCATGCCCATGAGAAAGATCCTGAGCACGTCTTCCCCAAACCAACTGTCCGGCAAGACGCGCACGATGGCAACCATGGCCAGCACGCCAACTCCAGCAAACGCGGCCTGTCGAAACAGGAAAAACGTCGCCGTACCATTCTCGTGCAGCGCCTCGACCGAAGATGCCGAGTACACCATCAGCAAGCCGAAGCAAACCAAGCTAAACAGGCAAGCCATAAATATCAAACGGGGGCGCATGATGCGGGCGGGGACGCCGGCAATATAGCGCTCACCGAACGTCTGCCCGCCGCGTCCGGAACGCGGCGTGCTACGCAGCGAGGAAGCACGGTCCGAGTCGGGCCTCCTCATATCACTTCGGGGGCTCTCCTCTCTCACCGGCAACCCCTATTCCGTTTGCGATTTCGCTGCCGCGGCAAGCTGGGCCACGTAGTCCTTAAACACGCGGCCGCGCTCCTCGTAGCCCGAGAACTCGTCGAACGAAGAGCAAGCGGGCGAAAGCAGGATCACGTCGCCGCGGCTCGAGAGCGAGCGGGCAACGTCAACGGCATCGCGCAGATCATCGGCCTGGGCGATATCCACGTCACCATCGACATCGGCCTCGTCCATAGCGGCGGTAAAGCGCTCGCGCGCATCGCCAAAGCAAACGACCGAGCGCACGTTGTCCATAACGACGCGGGCAAAGTCCGCAAGCGGGGTACCCTTATCGTGGCCGCCGAGCAGCAAGATCACATCGTCGTCGGGAAACGCCGTCAGGGCCTTTTCGACCGCATCGGTGTTCGTTGCCTTGGAATCGTTGACGTAGCGCACACCATCGATCTCGCCGCAGGGTTCCACGCGGTGTTCGAGTGGCTGGAACGATGCCAAACCGCGGCAAACGCCCTCGAGATCGGCACCGACGGCCAGAGCAGCCGTGGCGGAGCATAAGGCATTGATGACATTGTGATGGCCCGAGATCTTGAGCTCGGACGTGGCGACAAGCTGAGTCTCGACGCCCTTCAGGCGCACGACCATCTTGCCATCGCGCACAAAGGCGGCGTCTGCACCCTCGGGCTCGTCAAAAGCGACCTTGCAGATGCGGCGACCCGGTGTGTAGATGTACTCATCGAACTCATGGATGCCGGCATCCTCAACGTCGATAACCACGAGGTCGTCGTCGACCATATTCTCGAACAACTTGATCTTGGCAAGCGCATAGTTCTTGTGGCTCTTGTGCCAGCCCAGGTGGTCGGGCGTGATGTTGAGCAGCACCGCCACGCGAGGATGAAGCTCGGCTGTCGTAGCAATCTGATAACTCGACAGCTCGGCCACAAACCACTCATTGTGTGCGCGGCCGTCGATCTCGTTCACCGGCGGCTCACCGATATTGCCGACGGCCACGCTGGCTTCACCGGCGGCCTTGAGCAGATAATCGGTCAGCGACGTGGTAGTTGTCTTGCCGTTGGTGCCCGTGATGGCGATCCAATTTTGGGGAGACAGGCGATAGGCAAACTCGGGCTCGCCCATAATCTGAGCGGCATGCTCACGCCCAGCCTTAAAGAAGGCCGAGAACTCCGAAATACCCGGGCATGCCACGCACACGTCATAGGCACCCTCGACCTGCTCGGTGCCGTAGACAAACGACGCACCCTGCGCCTCGAGCGCACGTGTGGCGTCATTGGGCTCGGAGGTACCGCCGCCATACACGGTCGTGGCGCTCACGCGCTCGGGGTGAGCCAACGCCCAACGGGCGACATCGAGACCGGATTTACCCTGCCCCAAAACAAGCAGGCTAAAGACATCAGCAAGAGACATGAAAGACCACTATCCCAACTGGAAGAACAGGGCGAGGCCAACGGCGCCAAAGGCCGCGGCGATAATCCAAAAACGGATAACGACCTTGGTCTCGGCCCAGCCCTTCTTTTCGAAATGATGATGAATGGGCGCCATAAGGAAGACGCGCTTGTGCGTAAAGTGGAAATAGACGACCTGGATCATGACCGACAGGGTCTCGACGATAAACAGACCGCCGATGATGAGGGAAACGACCTCGGTGTTGGTCATGATGGAGGTGCAGGCAAAAGCGGCACCCAGGGCAAGCGAGCCGGTATCGCCCATAAAGATGCTCGCCGGGTAGCAATTGAACCACAAAAAGCCCAGGCAGGCACCGGCGCACGCCGTGCAGAAGATGGACAGGTTCACGTCACCGTGCAAAAACGCCATGGCAGCCATGGCGAGCATGGCGATCATGGAAGTGCCGCCGGCAAGGCCGTCCAGACCATCGGTCAGGTTCACGGCATTGGAAAGACCGGCGATCATCAGCCAGCAAAATACAATGTAGAGCCACGGAAACGAAAGGCCGCAGATGGTGGTCGAAAGAACACCGAGGTCAATCGTCAGGCCGCCGGGAAAACGAATCTCGGGGGCGACGCCGCACCAATTGACGGCGAGCACGGTAAAAGTGACGCAGATGATGGTCAGACCGATCATCTTGGCGTGAGGCGTCAGGCCGAGCGAGCGACCATGCGTGACGGAGGTCAGGTCGTCGATGAGACCCAGAACGCCGGTGGCCAGCGTGGCAAGCAGCACGAGCACGAGCTCGGTGGTGAGCTTGCCCATCAGCAGGCAGGTCAGCGAGATCGCGACAAGGATGATGACGCCGCCCATGGTCGGCGTACCCTGTTTAATCAAATGACGCTTGGGGCCGTCGGCTCGGACCTGTTGGCCGATACCCTCGACCTTCAGCAGCTTGATCCACCACGGCATAAGCAGCAACGCAAAGGCGGCAGCGATGCCAAGTCCCAAAAAGGCCTGATACGTAGGATACGAGGGATTGCCGAACATGGGCTAGCACACACCTTCCACAAAGCGGTCGAGCTCAACAAAACGGGAACCCTTAACCAGTACAACATCATGATTTTCAAGCGCGCCGCCCATGCGGTCGAGCACCTGCTGATAATCGGAGAACACCTGGATGCGGTCCTCATCCATACCCATCATACGTGCGGCATCGGCCATGAGCTGAGCCAGCTCGCCGCCAACGCACGCGAGCATGTCGAGCTTCTTGGCGGCGGCATAGGCGCCCACGAGCTCATGCATGCGGGGAGCCTCGTCGCCCATCTCGCCCATCTCCCCCAGGATCGCCATGCGCGAACCGTCGCAGATGAGCGAGCACAGCAAATCGAGGCCGGCAGCCATAGACTCGGCACTGGCGTTATAGGAGTCGTCGATGATGCGTGCTCCGCTCTTGGCGCGCTTGATCTCCTGACGGTGACCGGTGATCGTAAGGCCCCTAAAGGCAGCATCGATCTGCTCGGGCGTCACGCCCAGACGATAGGCGACCGCGGCGGCCTTGACGGCATTGGGCACGGACTGCACGCCGGGAATGGCCAGCATGGTATCGACCGTGTCGCCCTGACCAAAGTCGAGCGTAAAGACCGGATGCCCCTCGTCGTCGACGCGAATGTCGCGCGCGCGGACCTCGTCGTCGTCCGAGACACCGGCCAGCATCACGTCAATACCCGCAGGCTGGGCGAACGTATCGCGAATGAACGGCGTAAAGTCGTCCTCGCCGCCCAAAACCAGCAACGGCGAGAAGTCGCCGGCGGCGCACATGCCCTGGACAATCTCGGACTTGGCGCGAGCGATGTTCTCGCGGCTGCCCAGGATGCCGATGTGGGAGGTTCCGATCTTGCTCACGATGGCAAGATTGGGGTTGGCAGACTGGGACAGGCGCTCAATCTCATGAAAATGGTTCATGCCCATCTCGAGCACCAGGACCTCGGTATCGGCCGGAGCGGAAAGCACCGTGAGCGGCATGCCGATCAAGTTGTTGAAATTGCCCTTCGTGGCCCAGACGCGATAACGCTTGGCGAGCACGGCGGCGAGCACGTCCTTGGTCGTCGTCTTGCCAATCGAACCGGTAATGCCGACGACCAGGCAGCCAAGCTCCAAGCGATATACGTGCGCCAAGCGCAGCAAGAACTCCACGGGGTCGTCAGTCAGCAAGATGGCGCATCCCTTGTCCTGCGCCAACGAAACCAGCTCGGCATCGGGCTCGCGCGTCATCACGACGGCACCGGCACCCGACTCGATGGCACGGGAGGCAAAATCATTGCCGTCGACCTTTTCGCCGGGGAAGGCGACAAAGATCGTCCCTTCCTCGACCTGACGCGAGTCGATAACGCACCCGCGGCATACCCGATCGACTTCTTCCGTCACGGTTCGGGCCCCCGTTGAGGCCGCGAGGTTGTTGACGGCGATCTCTATCATTGCAGCTCCCCTGTAAACCTAATATTGCTATCGGCGTATTGTATCCCAGTGCCATGCGCGCGTGGTGCAGGGCATGTGAACACCCTTCAGATCAAACGGCAGACCACGCTCAAGATTGTAACCCCCTACTTCGTGCGCGGGATACCCAGCACGTCGAGCGCGTTGGCCATAATGGACTGGAATGGCACCGCGGCGGCATCCGAGCCGCTCGGCGTTCCATCGAGTGTGATATAGCACAGCACCTTGGGCGATTGTGCCGGCGCAAAGCCCATAAAGGACGACATGTAGTTCTCCTTGAGGTAACCGCCGTTCTCGTCAGCACGCTCGGCCGTACCGGTCTTGCCCGCCACGTCATAGCCATCGACCGCACCGCCAACGCCCGTGCCTTCGGACACGACCGTCTGCATGCACGATGTCACCTGGGCGGCAGCGTCCTCCGAAATCGCACGCTCGCCTTCGCCCCAGTCCTTCTCATCGCCCTTGCTGGACTTATAGAAGTGCGGCGTCATCATCACGCCGTCGTTCGCGATGCCGCCCACGGCACGTGCGACCTCAATCGGCGAGACGGACAGCGCCTGGCCAAAGCTCATCGAGCCCAGCGTGGCGCCGTCGTACTGGTCGCGCTCCTTGACGATGCCCAGACTCTCACCCGGAAAATCGACACCGGAGCTATGGCCGATACCCCACTTGTCCACATAGGTGGCAAAATCATCGGCACCGATCTTGCGTCCCACCAGGACAAAGCCCACATTGGACGAACGGCGCATCATCTCGCGCACGTCCATGGTCATGGTGTAGTCGCGCTTGTCGGCGTCGGTAACGGTGTCGTCGCCAACCTTAATGCTCGCCGGCACCTCAAACGACGTGCTCGAACGCACGGCGCCCAAGTCGAAGCCGGCACCGGCCACGAGCGTCTTAAAGACCGAGCCGGGCTCGTAGGCATCGGTAACCAGGCGCAAGTTCATGTCCTCGGTCTTGGCGTTTTCCAGATCGGTCTGGTCATATGTCGGATACGAGCATGCCGCCAGAATCTCGCCCGTCGTGGGATCGGTGACCAGGGCCGAGCCATTCTTGGCCTTGGTCTTTTCGACCGCCTCGGCCAGGGCGTCCTCGGCGGCACGCTGGATATTGACATCGAGCGTCGTCACGATGTCCACGCCGTCCACCGCGGCAACCTTCTTATAGGCGCCGCCCGCGATATAGCTACCGTCCCTCGCCCGCTCGCGCACCAGCGAACCGTTCGTTCCGGTCAAAAGCTTGTTGTACTGTTTTTCGAGGCCCGTCAGACCGTCGTTGTCCACGTTTACCACGCCAAGCACCTGCGATGCCAGGTTGCCGTAGGGGTACACGCGCTTCATGGCCTGCTCAAAGAGCACGCCTGGCAGATTCTTTTTCTCCAGCGCCGTGGCATCGTCCTCGTCCACCTGACGTTTGATATACACCCAGGTGCCATCCGACTCAACGAGCTCGCGACAGGTCTCTTTATCGATTCCCGTAGCTTTGACCAGCGCCGATACCGTCTTGTCAACGTCCTCGATAAGCTGAGGATTCACGGCGATGTTGCGGCATTCGACCGACGACGTCAGCACGTTGCCGTTACGGTCGTAGATGGTACCGCGCTTGGCATACAGCGTCTGCGCAAGCAAGCGACGTGCATCGGCACGGTCGCGTAGCTTATCGGCTTCCACGATTTGATAGTCGGCAAGGCGAAGGACGCCCAAACCCAAGCCAAACCCGATGAAGCCCATGACGGCTTTGCGACGGGGCAGCGGCGTGCCCGTGAGCCATTCGGTCGACGAGCTCTTGCGCGGTCTGGTGTTATGCATTTGAGGACCATTCGAGCCACGGAGACGCGACGCGGGGTCGTTGCCATAGGACGGCCTCGCGTTGTAAGATGGCCGACCCGTTCCTTGATAACCAGAACGTCCCCGCGATGAGGGACGTCCAGAACCGCGACCCCCGTCGGAGCCGCGGCGATAGTCATTTGTCATACTCAGCTACCGTCTTGTTACTGAGCGGTCGCGGTCGAGCTAGCGCCCGCGGCTGCATCCTGCGAAAAGTCAAGTGTAACGCTCTCGCTGGGCTCCACCATGCCATAAGCGCCCGCAAGGTCGCGAATGCGAGTGTCGGCACCATAGACCGAATGCATGACCTCCAGGTCGGAGCTCTCGTCGGTCGCCTTCTCGAGCGTGTTGGTAAGCGCGGCGTTGCTGTTGAGCACCTGGGCCGTAATGCCGGCGAGCGCCACACGGGCGACACCGATCGTCATGAAGATGGCCGCAATGATGCAAAACGTTTTAAGAACGCTCATGAAAACCGGGCTTACCGCCTGGTTTGCCTGACGGCCCGCGCCCGTGTAGACATCAAAGCGCGGCGTGCGCTGCTCGCGGGGAGCAACGGGGGCCTGCGGTGCCTCACGATAGGCGGGCATGGCGTTCATATCATAGGCGAGTGCTGCGTTTGAAGTGTTGTAGCCCATGATATGCCGCCTCCCATCCCGAGTACGTTGGTAGTGTGTTTAAGCTTCGTTTGTGGTACGAGCGGGAGGTCCAATATCGCGCAGTCGCGTCTACAGACGCTGCGCCACGCGGATCTTGGCTGATCTCGCCCGAGGGTTGCGCGCAACCTCATCGGGTTGGGCAACCAGGGGTTTGCGGGTGATGACCTTGAGTATCGGCACGTTGCCGCACACGCACACCGGAATCTCCGGCGGACACGTGCACCCCTGGCTCATCTCCTTAAAGTGGTTCTTTACGATACGGTCCTCGAGCGAGTGATACGAGATGACGCAGATGCGTCCGCCCGGGTTGAGCCACCTTGTGGCGGCGTCAAGCCCTCGCTCGAGCACATCGAGTTCGTGATTGACCTCGATGCGAATGGCCTGGAAACTTTTCTTGGCTGGGTGTCCGCCATGCCGACGAGCGGCAGCGGGGATGCCAGCCTTGATGATCTCGACAAACTGACCGGTGGTTTCGATCGGCTCATGCTCGCGGCGGCGCACGATCTCGCGCGCGATCTGCGAGGCGAACTTCTCTTCGCCGTAGACGCGTAGAATCCGGGCGAGGTCGTGTTCGTTATAGGTGTTGATGACCTCAGCTGCGTTTAAGGTGTTGTTACCCGGATCCATCCGCATGTCCAATGGGGCGTCCTCGTTGTACGAAAAGCCCCTGCCAGGGATATCGAGTTGCGGCGACGAAACGCCCAAGTCGAACAGGAAGCCATCGACCCCAGGCACCTCGGCCGAGCAAAGCAGCTCGTCCAAGTCGCCGAAGTTGCCCTTCAGCAGCTGGTGCGGTACGCCGGGAACCTCGCGGTCCAGACGGGCGCCAGCGGCCTCGAGGGCCATGTCGTCCTGATCGACGCCGAGTAAAAGGCCGGTCTCCCCCACCTGCGCGGCCATCTTTACCGAATGGCCGGCACCGCCAAGGGTGCAGTCGCAGACGACGGAACCGCTCTTTAGCTGCAGCGACTCAAGCACTTCGCCGAGCATGACAGGTTCATGCCGATATTCTTGTGTCAAGATCCCACGCTCCATCCGTTACTCGTGCCTTGCCCTTACGAGAAGAAGAGGTCCAGCAGGGCCTCGTCGTCATCGTCCTCATCGGCCGTAGCGCGGTCCCAAACCTCAAGGTGGTCGTAGTTGCCCACAACCGTGACCTCGCGGTCAAGGTTCGCCTGCTTGCGGAGAGACTCAGAAAGACCGATACGACCCGCGCTGTCCACATCCATCGACGTGGTGCGCTTGTTGATCGCCCTCATGAGCTTCTGGTCGTTGATGTCACGCGGGTTAAAACCCTCGTGGCCCTCACGACCCGCGAAGAGTCCTTCGACCCACTTATCGAAGGCCTCGGCAGAGAACACGTACAGAGCATCGACATCCAGGGCTTTGAACACGCGAACGTGCTCTCCAAGCTCCTCGCGAAGGGGTGCAGGCAGGGATAGACGACCTTTTGCATCGAGATTGCGCTCGTATGCACCCGTCATTCCCATGTGCGCCCTCCCCTCGGTTACTCAGATGGCACGTACGCGGGGAACCACCCCGCCTGTCGACGTCATCAATAATATGGGGAACCGCCCCATTTTTCAACACCTTTCCCCACCCCTTCCCCCACTCCACCCCACCACTCCACCCTCAATATGTTGTAAAACACCCCCGAGCATATGTTCGAAAACACAATATGTTGTGTTTGCAGCAAAGACAGGGTGCCACCTGTAGAACCACGCCCGCGAACCTCAACCTTCAAGTTGACCTTGAGGCGATTTTTACGTCCCCTTACACGCCGTTCACATCGCCCCCAAACTCCCCCACCCACGACACACACGGCCCACCGCCGCGTCGGTGTCTAGCGAAAAATGGGACGGGCCCCAGATTGGCCATGCGCGCAAAAGTGCGTCTCGGCAATCTGGGGCCCGCCTCCTTTAATATTTATAAATATGCAGGTCAGCGAGGTGCTAGCGATGTGCCAGCGGATGCGCCGCCAGATAGACCTCGGTCAGTTGCGTGCGGTCGACATGCGTGTAGACCTGCGTGGTCGAAATATCGGCATGGCCCAAAATCTCCTGCAGCACACGCAAGTCGGCACCGCCCGCGAGCATGTGGGTGGCAAAGGAGTGGCGCAAGGTGTGGGGATGGAGCCCCACCAGCCCCACTTGGCGCCCATACCGCTCGCATATCGCATGCACGGCCTGGCGCGACAGGCGACGTCCGTTCTTATTTAAAAAGACCGCCGAGGTCTCCGTCCCGTGAGCATGGGCGGCCAGGAGTGTGCGCCCATCACCTATATAGTGTGTCAGGGCGCGAGCCGCGCTTCCCACCAACGGGGCCAGACGCTCCTTGGAGCCCTTACCGCGCACCAGGACAAACCCGTCATCAATATGGATATCGCCCACATCGAGCCCAACCAGCTCACTCACACGCAAACCGCATCCGTAGAGCACTTCCAAGATGGCATGATCGCGCAGCCCCATCTCGCCCTCGGGAAAGTCTTGATCGAGCAGTGCCGAGACATCCTCCACCGAAAGGTATTCCGGCAGGCGATCTGCCTTTTTGGGCAGGCGCAACGCCGCCGTCGGGTTTTGGGCCACGGCCCCATCGCGCACCAAAAAGGCATGCAGGCCCTTCACGGCAGCAAGCGCGCGCTCCACCGAGGCGTCGGAATAGCCTCCGTCGCGGCGATCGGCAACAAAGTCCTCCACGACCTGACGGGTCACATCTTCAAAAGACGCAATGTCAGCCCGCTCCAGATAGGCGCAGTACGTCGTCAGGTCACGACGGTAGGCCGCAATCGTATTGCGCGCCAAACCCCGCTCGACCGCAAGGTAATCGAGATACTCCCCCGCCGCCACGGCGAGCGACGAGGGAGTAGCTTCGGTATGTTCCTTATTCGCCGGCACCCTTAGTCCGTAGCGAGGTTCTTGGGCGTCACCTGCAAGCGATCGACGCCCTCATGCTGGCCGATCGAGGCGCGCACGAACTCGCGGAACAGCGGCTGCGGGTTGGTCGGGCGACTCTTGAACTCGGGATGAGCCTGGGTTGCCACATACCACGGATGCACGTCGCGCGGCAGCTCGACCATCTCGACCAGGCGCTCGTCGGGCGAAAGACCCGAGATAACCAGACCAGCGCCCTCGAGCTGGTCACGGAAGGCGTTGTTGAACTCAAAGCGGTGACGGTGACGCTCGTAGACGAGCTCCTCGCCATATGCCTCGCGCGCGAGGGTATCGGCGGCAAGCTTGCACGGATAGGCGCCCAGGCGCATGGTGCCGCCCTTCTCGGTCACGTCCTCCTGCGAGCTCATCAGGTCGATGACACTATACGGGCCATCCGGATCGAACTCGGAAGAGCTGGCGCCGGCAAGGCCGACGACGTTGCGGGCGAACTCGCACACGGCCACCTGCATACCCAGGCAAATGCCCAGATACGGAATCTTGTGCTCACGGGCAAACTCGGCCGCGAGGATCTTGCCCTCCAGGGCGCGCTTGCCAAAGCCGCCGGGGACCAGGATGCCCGAGGCGTCACCCAGGACCTCGGAGACGTTCTGCTCGTCGAGGCTCTCGCCATCGACCAGTTGGACGTCCACATGGCGATCGTAGAACACACCCGCGTGGTGCAGGGCCTCGATAACCGACAGGTAGGCATCGGGCAGCTGCGTATACTTGCCCACGACGGCGATCTTCACCTTGTCGGCGTGCTGGTTGGCATGGTTCTGCTTGCGCAGGAACTCGTTCCACTGACTCATGTCGCGCTCACGCGGGTCAAGACCCAGACGCTCGCAAATGCGCAGGTCAAAGTCCTGCTCGGCGAGCAGCTGCGGAACATCGTAGATGCTCGCGCAGTCCTCGTTGGTAAAGACGCAGTCGGTGTCGACGTCGCAGAAGCTTGCGATCTTGCCGCGGATGGCATCGTCGATATGGTGGTCGGAGCGCAGGACGATAATATCGGGCTGGATACCAAAGCTGCGGAGCTCCTTAACGGAGTGCTGCGTCGGCTTGGTCTTGACCTCGTGGGCGGCGGCGATATAGGGAACGAGCGACACGTGGATGTAGCAGACGTTCTCGGGGCCGACCTCCTTGCGATACTGGCGAATGGCCTCGACAAACGGCTGCGACTCGATGTCGCCGATGGTGCCGCCCAACTCAGTGATGACCACGTCGGAGCCGGTCTGCTCCTCAATACGACGGAACTTATCCTTAATGGCGTTCGTGACGTGCGGGATCACCTGCACGGTGCCGCCCAAAAAGTCACCGCGACGTTCACGGGCGATCAGGCTCTTATAGATGGCACCAGTCGTAAAGTTGGAATCGCGGGTCAGGTTCTCGTCAATAAAGCGCTCGTAGTGGCCCAGGTCCAGATCGGACTCGTAGCCGTCCTCGGTCACAAAGACCTCGCCATGCTGGAACGGGCTCATGGTACCGGGGTCGACGTTCAGATACGGGTCGGCCTTTTGCATCGTTACCTTGTACCCGCGCGACTTGAGCAGACGGCCCAGCGAGGCCGCGGTAATACCCTTGCCCAGAGACGAAACCACGCCGCCGGTCACGAACACATGCTTGGTCATATTGAGTTACCTGCGCTTCCCGTAGAAGTTGTCCATACACATCTTACGGGTCTTCATTGTAATACTCGTGACGCGCGCCGCACGCAATTTTTCTTACGCGCAATCGCATTTCTCCATCTCGAAACAAAACGCCGTCCGGTTGCCCAGGCGGCGTCGTTTCCACTATGAATGTGTGCAGTTATCGATCGGCGACTTCGTCCTTGATCAAGTCCTGCACGAGCATACCGGCACGGATGCCCTCCAGATACCATTCGCCACGCTCCGTGAGACAAATGCCATTTGCGAGCTGGCCGCCGTCGTCGCTGCAACGCGAGACGACCTCAATGATGTCTTCGGATTCCAAGCGTTCAATTGCCGCGCGGGCACGATACGGAGACACCCCCACACGCTCGGCAAGCGTCTTGCGCGAAAAGCCATAAAATCCGCCGTTGTCTTCGGACTGCTGTGCGATCTCCATCAGCACCTGCACCTCGACACGCTTCATATCGTTGACACTCGCACGACCCTTGCCAGCCATGGCAGCCTCCTCAAACCGAGCACGGGCATCACATGCACCGTGCGCGACCGGCACACCCCATGATGGCCGGCAACATCCATCATGCGGCATCCCCGCAAAAGGATGAAACAATTAGGGTTATTGTATACCGCCCAAATCGCTTATAGGCAGGTAAACGGGCTACTTTTAGGTTAAACGGTAGCTTTGTTGATAAAAGGGGCACACCGAATGTATATCCGATGCGCCCCTTTTTGACCAATTTATCCAGGCTTAGCGGTGGAAGAAACCACGGCGCTCGAACTTGGGCTCGCAGCACACGTTGATGCCCAGCTTGCGCAACACCGTCTCGTCCGTCGGCGAGATGATCACGCTAAAGAAGGCATCACAGCCACGCAGCTGCTCCAGGCCCGAAAGGACGCGGGCCGCCGTCTCGCTCGTTGCCGAGGTGATCGAGAGCGCCATAAGCGTCTCGTCGGTGTGCAGGCGCGGGTTCTTGCTACCCAGGAAATGCGTCTTGAGCTTGCTGATAGGCTCGATCGCCTCATCGCTAATGACCTCGAGCTCAAGGTCAACGCCCGAGACATGCTTAAGTGCATTCATGATGAGCGAGCTCGCGGCGCCCAGGCGCGTGGAAGTCTTGCCGGTCACCACGGAGCCGTCGGGCATGACCATGGCGCCTACGGGGCCACCCGTCAGCTGCTCCCTGGTAAGGGCGGCCGAGCGTGCCGGCGAGTAATTCTTGTCGATACCGGCCTTCTTCATAATGATCTTGAGACGATCAACCTGTTCATCGCCCACGCCGGTACGGCGCACATTTTCGACCGCGGTAAAGTAGCGGCGGACAATCTCCATCTTGGAAGCGTCGCGGCAGGCATCGTCATCGGTGATGGCAAAGCCGACCATATTTACACCCATGTCGGTGGGGCTCTGGTAGGGGCTCTTGCCCAGGATCTTTTCCATCAGAGCACGGACCACCGGGAAGGCCTCGACGTCGCGGTTGTAGTTGACCGTAGTCTTGTTATAGGCCTCCAAGTGGAAGGAGTCGATGATATTCGCATCGTCGAGGTCGGCCGTGGCCGCCTCGTAGGCGATGTTGACCGGATGCGTGAGGGGAAGGTTCCAGACCGGGAAAGTCTCGAACTTGGCGTAGCCGGCGGCGGTGCCGTGCTTGTGCTCGTGATAGAGCTGAGACAGGCAGGTGGCGAGCTTACCTGAACCAGGACCCGGCGCGGTGACCACGACGAGCGGACGAGTGGTCTCGACAAACTCGTTCTTGCCATAGCCGTCGTCGGACACGATCAGGTCGACGTCGTGCGGATAGCCCTCGATGGGATAGTGCAACTTGGCAGGAATGCCGAGCGCGTTCAGGCGATTGCGGAACACATCGGCGGCGGGCTGGCCGGCGTACTGGGTGATAACCACGGCAGCGACAGCAAAACCGTTGCCGCGGAACAGGTCGACCAGGCGCAAGACGTCCTCGTCATAGGTAATGCCCAGGTCGCCACGGGCCTTATTCTTCTCGATGTGGTTCGCGTTGATCGCGATGATGACCTCAACGTCATCGGCAATGCTCTTGAGCATGCGGAACTTGCTGTCCGGTTCAAAACCCGGCAGCACGCGACTCGCGTGATAGTCGTCAAACAGCTTGCCGCCAAACTCCAAATACAGCTTGCCGCCAAACTGCGAGATGCGCTCCTTAATATGAGCGGCCTGCAGCTCGATATATTTCGCGTTGTCGAAACCCTGGCGCATGTATGGCTCCCGTCCCGTTTCCATTTAATGTTCTAGGCGATTATAACGGAGCAGGCCCTCCCCGAAGCCCAGGCCATCAACAGGCACCAACCAAACACGCCCACCGCAACCACCGGGGACCCGGGGTAGCTAATTTGGAGCAGGGAACAAGTCACTCCGTACCAACAATGGAAACGTCACAGGCAGAGCCAAAGCCAGCAAACGTGCACCGGAGCGAGCAAGCTGCCTCCTGCCTGCAACAATGGCAGCGCCGCAGGTTGAGCATAAGTCAGCGAGCGCCGTCCAGGAAGTACAAGTTGGCATGAAAAAGGCAAGGCATAGACCTTCTGGTCATGCCTTGCCTTTTGAATGACAAATTGTCGTTCTGGGCGGCGCGCAGCGTCGACTGGTTGCGCGGTTCGTAGAACCGCGCAACATGAGAGCGCCCCCTCCCGCGCACGGAACGGGAGGGGGCTAAAGGTAGGAGTCTACCGGTGGGTTGACCCCACCGGACAGACGATGACCAGGTGATCCTTTACAGGATCGTCAAGGTTTCCGTGGGGTACCCGTTGGGTACTTAGAGCAGCACGCAGGCGACGGTCAGGATGACGGCGCAGACGACGGAGAGCGCGACGATGAGCTTAAGGGCAAACTTGAGCCAGGTCGTCCACTCGATCTTGGCCAGGGCGAGACCGCCCATGATGGCACCGGAGGTCGGGGTGAACAGGTTCACGACACCGATAGCAGCGGAGAAGATCATGACCATGACCTCGGGCGAGAAGCCGAGCTTAACAGCCAGCGGTCCCATGATGGGCATGGAGACGGTAGCCATACCAGAGGTCGAGGGGATCAGGAAGGACAGGCCGAAGTAGACCAGGAAGCTCATGGGAGCGAAGATCACGCCGGACAGGCCAGCCAGAGCATTGGCGGCAGCGTCGAGGACGTAGACGTCGAGGCCGGTGTTAGCCATGAGGACGGAGATACCACGGGCGAGGGCGATGACGAGAACAACGGACATCATGTCGGCAGCGCCGGTGATGAAGGTGTTGACGATCTGCTTCTCGGACAGGCCACCGATGATACCGATCAGG
This sequence comes from uncultured Collinsella sp., assembly GCA_902470345.1. Lineage (GTDB taxonomy): Bacteria > Actinomycetota > Coriobacteriia > Coriobacteriales > Coriobacteriaceae > Collinsella. Next base: position 10,736 of record CABRGB010000005.1, on the reverse strand, counting down.
ACGGCCATGAGGAAGAACCAGGTGGAAGCCTCGTCGAAGTACCACTGACCAATGGGCAGGCCGGTGATCAGGGCAGACCAGCCCTGGACGACGGCGTTACCGTCGGCGTCGTAGACAGCGCCAGCGTCGAAGAAGTTGGCGACGCCCTCGTTGAGGTCGGCCAGCGGGATGAAGCCGACGATCATGACGACGAAGGTGAAGGCGAAGGCGATCAGAACACCCTTCTGACGACCGGTGAGCTTGACCTCCTTGTGGACCTCGGAAGCAGCCTTGCCGTGAGCCTCTTCGGCGTCCTTGAGCTCCTGCATCGACAGGATGGTGGAACCCTTGTCAGCCTTGACCTTCTTGGCATAGTTCATCACGAAGAAGATGGACATAGCGGTAGTGACAATCCACAGGACGGCACCGAGGCCGATGATGATGGACTGGTTGACCTCAATGCCAACGCCGGTCAGAGCGTCGACGGCAGCGCCGACGGCGAACGGGTTAACCGTGGAGCCCAGGCAGCCGCAGCCAGCGCCGAGCAGGACGGTAGCGGCACCGACCATGGGGTCGAAGCCAGCGGCCATCATGGTAGCGGCGAGCAGGGCGTAGAAGGGAACGGTCTCCTCGCACATACCATAGGTGGTACCACCGAGGGAGAAGATGAGCATCAGCACGGGAATGAGCATAATCTCGTTGCCCTTAAGCTTCTGCACCAGAACGGCGATGCCGTTGTCCAGGGCGCCGGTCTCGGTCATCATGCCGAGGAAGCCGCCCAGGATCATAACGAAGAGACAGACGGGCAGAGCGTCAGCGAAGCCCAGGATCGGGGCGGTGCAGAAATCGCTCAGGCGGGCTGCGGTAACCGCGCCGCCGGACGTGCCGGAGACGATAACGGTAATCACTGCAACAATTGCCAGCAGAGCTAGAAGAATGGTGAACGATGAAGGCATACCGCGCTTTTTCTTAGCGGTCTCAGTCATGGTTCTCATCCCCCCTTCATAAATCATTTAACTTTCTCGCGCGAAGCGGATCTTCCGTGCCGTGCCCACCGCCCGACGCGAGATATTTACCAGACAAAGCCGCTCGGGGTGTGCAGCAAGACACCCCGAGCGAGATGCTAGATGCTCTTACTTGAGCGTGGCGTACATGACAGCCTTGATGGTGTGCATGCGGTTCTCGGCCTCGTCGAAGACCTTGGAAGCGGGGCTCTCGAAGACCTCGTCGGTGACCTCCTGCTCGGTGATGCCGAACTGCTCGCACTTCTCGGCGCCAATCGTGGTGTTGGTGTCGTGGAAGCTGGGCAGGCAGTGCAGGAAGATGGCACCCGGGTTGGCCATAGCCATGACCTCGGAGGTAACGCGATACGGGGTGAGCTGAGCGATGCGCTCGGCCCAGACCTCGTCGGGCTCGCCCATGGAGACCCACACATCGGTGTAGATAACGTCGGCACCGGTGACGCCGTCCTTGACGTCAGTGGTCAGCTTGATGGTGCAGCCGTTAGCCTCGGCGATGGGCTTACAGGCCTCGATGACGTCGTCAGCGGGCATGCACTCCTCGGGGCCGCAGGCCACGAAGTTCATGCCGAGCTTGGAGCAGACGACCATGAGGGAGCGAGCAACGTTGTTCTTGCAGTCGCCCATGAAGACGAGGGTCTTGCCCTTGATGTCGTAGTTGAAGTTCTCCTGGACGGTCAGGATGTCGGCGAGCATCTGGGTGGGGTGCCACTCGGTGGTCAGGCCGTTCCACACGGGCACGCCGGACTTGGCAGCGAGCTCCTCGACGTCGTCCTGGGCAAAGCCACGGAATTCGATGCCGTCATACATGCGGCCGAGAACGCGGGCGGTGTCCTCGATGGACTCCTTCTTGCCCATCTGCGACGAACCGGGATCGAGGTAGGTGACGCCCATACCCAGATCCATGCCGCCGACCTCGAAGGCGCAGCGGGTACGAGTGGAGGTCTTCTGGAAGAGCAGAACGATGTTCTTGCCCTCGAGATAGCGGTGCGGAACGCCAGCGCGCTTCATGTCCTTGAAGTTCTTGGAGAGCTTGAGCAGGTACTCGATCTCCTCGGTGGTGAGGTCGAGGAGCTTGAGGAAGCTACGGCCGGAGAGGTTAACACCCATGGTTTGTTTCCTTTCGAAGAAATGAATTACATAAGTAATTAGTGTAGCCCGTTTGACAGGCGAAACCGGTGCGGTTGTAGGGGGACCGCACCGGAAACGGAAAACCTTAGAGGTCCTCGCGCCAGAAGGGCATGCTCATGCAGCGCGGGCCGCCGCGGCCGCGGGAGAGCTCGGCGGAGGGCACGACGAGAAGGTCCAGGCCCTCCTTGTACAGCACGTCGTTGGTGACGGTGTTGCGGGCGTAGACGCAGATCTTGCCGGGCTCGACGCACAGGGTGTTGGAGCCGTCGTTCCACTGCTCGCGGGAGGCCGCGATCGGGTCGCCGCCGCCGCAGGGGATCAGCTTGACCTGGTCGACGCCGGTGGCGTCCTCCAGGACGTGCTCGAGGGTGTCCTCGATCAGGCGGATGTTCACGTCGCCCGGGTTCTTGCCGGCGGTCAGCTCGTAGACGCGCAGGGTGCCCATGATGGCGGGGTGGATCGTGAACTTATCGACGTCGATCTGGGTGAAGACCGTGTCGAGGTGCATGAAGGCGCGCGAGACCGGGATGTCGAAGGCCAGGATGCGCTCGACCTTGGAGTCGGAGTTCCAGAAGATGTTCTGGGCCATGACGTCGATAGCGGCGGCCTGGGTGCGCTGGGAGATGCCGACGGCGAGGGTCTTCTCGTTGATGTTCAGCACGTCGCCGCCCTCGGTGTGGAACTGGCAGTCGCGGCGGAAGTACAGGGAGACGTCCTTGTAGTCGGGGTGGTACTTGAAGACGTACTTGCCGTACAGGGTCTCGCGGTTGCGGGTGACCGAGTACATGCGGTTGAGGTTGACGCCCTCGCCGACGACCGCGAACGGGTCGCGGGTGAAGTAGAGGTTGGGCATCGGGTCGATGATCAGGTCGGACTCGGACTCGGAGTTGACCAGGGAGTCGAGGGTCGTGGACGCCGTGAGGGGCATGTCGATCTCGGCCTTGGTCATGCCGGCCATGGTCTTCTTGACGAACTCGAGGTTGTCCTCGATGGAGTCCAGCTTCTCGCGGACGATCTGCGGCATGTGCTGGCCGCGGATGCCGGCCTCGGCGATGTACTGGTCGGTGAACTCGGCGCGGGCGCCGGGGACCTGGTCGAACACCTCGGCGACGAGGTTCTCGAGGTAGAGGACCTCCACGCCCTGGTCCCTCAGGATCTGGGCGAAGGTGTCGTGCTCCTGCTGTGCGACCTCCAGGAACGGGACGTCGTCGAACAGGAGTCGCTCGAGCTCGTCGGGCGGCAGGTTGAGGAGCTCGTCGCCGGGACGGTGCAGGCAGACCTTCCTGAGCTTGCCGATCTCGGAAGGCACGTGCAGACCTTTCGTCATGGCCTCCTACCTTTCTTTCGGGCCCCTGTCAGGGCCGATTCGTTAGCGCCCCTCCGTGTGAGGCGTTATTGCTGACGACATATTTATATCCAAAATCAGTCCATACTTCCACCTCGCCCCCGAACGGTTTTATATGGGGGGGTGAACGGCATACACATATACTTCACGCATGGCACACTTTGATTTAATAAAGTGTATTTACGTGCTTAAACGCCTTTTTAACCGATAAATCAATTGAAACTAATCTTTGTTAAACCACCCTCAAATTGCATATTTCGCGCAATGATATGAATAGAATTCGCAATTCTCGCTGTATCTCAACCATTTTGATTTTTATTCAGAAAGAAGTTCGTCCTATTCATTTTTGGCAAACAGATTACCGTTTACCAGAAGTTGGATACCGTTCACCGGAAGCTCAGTATAAGGCTGGTCGAATACCTGATCGATCTTGCGTCTCCATTTGTAACAACTTGACTTCTCGGTATAGAAAAACGGACCCGATCCCCTAGGGAAACAGGTCCGTTTTCGATTATTGCCGGCCAATTTGAATACGGCCTTCGAAGGGAATCGTGATCCTAGCGATCGAACTCCGCCAGCGCCTCGCCCAAAAGCCTCAGGCCCTCGCGCAGAACGTCCTCGCTCGCGCAGTAGCCCAGGCGTGCGCCACAGGGAAGCTCAAAGCGGCTGCCAGGTACCAGCAGCACTCCCCTCTCGGACAGCAGGCGCTTGCAGAACTCCTCGTCATCCTCGGGAATGTCCAGCTGGATAAACGAGGTGGACACACCCTGCGGGGCCGTCCAGGAGACACGATGCTGCGTGTCGATCCAAGCCTGCGCGATATCGCGGTTTCCAAACACGATCTTGCGGTTGCGCTCGAGGATCTTGTCCTTGTGCTCGAGCACATAGGTCGCCAGGGCGTCGTTGAACACGCCGCCGCAAATCATGGTGTAGTCGCGGTAAGTGCGAATGCGGTTAGATACCTCTTCGTCTGCCACAACCCAGCCCACGCGGGCCGCAGGCGTCGAATAGGTCTTGGACACCGAGTTGGTGACGATGGCCTTCTCGTACACATCGGCCATCGACAAAAAGTCCTCGGTGTTCTCAAGCGGCAGGTACACCTCGTCGCACAGCACATAGGCGCCAACCGAGCGGGCAATCTCGGCGATCTGGCCGAGCGTATCGGCATCGAGCACCGTACCGATAGGGTTCGATGCGTTATTGATGCAAATGAGCTTGGTGTTGGGGCGAACGAGGCGCTTGAGCTGTTCGATATCGGGTTTCCATCCGAGCTCCTCGCAAAGCTCCCAATACTCAACCTCGGCGCCGAGTGTACGCGGGATCTCATAGAGCGGCGCATAGGTGGGCCACTCGGCAATCACATGGTCGCCGGGCTCGACCACGGCCATGATGGCGTTGAGGTTGGCACCCGTGCAGCCATTGGTCTGCAGAATATGATCGGGATTGACCTCGCGACGATACAGCTTGGCAACCTCGGCCTTAAACTCCGGCGAACCCTCAATCCAGCCGTAGTTCATTTTCTCGCGGTCCAGGCGCTCGTAGAACGTGGCACCATCTTGGTCGTCGAGCGCGCGCAGCTCGCCCATGGTAAGCGAGGAGATTGTCGACTGGGCGATATCCCACGTAGCGCTCTTCTCCCAAACGTTAAGCCATTCCTCAACGCCGATTGTCTTGATATCCATGGCCAAGCTCCTTACAAAAGCAGTCATCCAATCGTGTTGACGTTCCTCATACAAGAATGGGGCGGTGCGAAAGATTCGCACCGCCCCAATGGGAGACATCTAATGGCAGTTAGACGTTTGTTTTAAGACCTATACGGGTCTTTGAAAACCTTAGAGGTCCTCGCGCCAGAAGGGCATGCTCATGCAGCGCGGGCCGCCGCGGCCGCGGGAGAGCTCGGCGGAGGGCACGACGAGAAGGTCCAGGCCCTCCTTGTACAGCACGTCGTTGGTGACGGTGTTGCGGGCGTAGACGCAGATCTTGCCGGGCTCGACGCACAGGGTGTTGGAGCCGTCGTTCCACTGCTCGCGGGAGGCCGCGATCGGGTCGCCGCCGCCGCAGGGGATCAGCTTGACCTGGTCGACGCCGGTGGCGTCCTCCAGGACGTGCTCGAGGGTGTCCTCGATCAGGCGGATGTTCACGTCGCCCGGGTTCTTGCCGGCGGTCAGCTCGTAGACGCGCAGGGTGCCCATGATGGCGGGGTGGATCGTGAACTTATCGACGTCGATCTGGGTGAAGACCGTGTCGAGGTGCATGAAGGCGCGCGAGACCGGGATGTCGAAGGCCAGGATGCGCTCGACCTTGGAGTCGGAGTTCCAGAAGATGTTCTGGGCCATGACGTCGATAGCGGCGGCCTGGGTGCGCTGGGAGATGCCGACGGCGAGGGTCTTCTCGTTGATGTTCAGCACGTCGCCGCCCTCGGTGTGGAACTGGCAGTCGCGGCGGAAGTACAGGGAGACGTCCTTGTAGTCGGGGTGGTACTTGAAGACGTACTTGCCGTACAGGGTCTCGCGGTTGCGGGTGACCGAGTACATGCGGTTGAGGTTGACGCCCTCGCCGACGACCGCGAACGGGTCGCGGGTGAAGTAGAGGTTGGGCATCGGGTCGATGATCAGGTCGGACTCGGACTCGGAGTTGACCAGGGAGTCGAGGGTCGTGGACGCCGTGAGGGGCATGTCGATCTCGGCCTTGGTCATGCCGGCCATGGTCTTCTTGACGAACTCGAGGTTGTCCTCGATGGAGTCCAGCTTCTCGCGGACGATCTGCGGCATGTGCTGGCCGCGGATGCCGGCCTCGGCGATGTACTGGTCGGTGAACTCGGCGCGGGCGCCGGGGACCTGGTCGAACACCTCGGCGACGAGGTTCTCGAGGTAGAGGACCTCCACGCCCTGGTCCCTCAGGATCTGGGCGAAGGTGTCGTGCTCCTGCTGTGCGACCTCCAGGAACGGGACGTCGTCGAACAGGAGTCGCTCGAGCTCGTCGGGCGGCAGGTTGAGGAGCTCGTCGCCGGGACGGTGCAGGCAGACCTTCCTGAGCTTGCCGATCTCGGAAGGCACGTGCAGACCTTTCGTCATGGCCTCCTACCTTTCTTTCGGGCCCCTGTCAGGGCCGATTCGTTAGCGCCCCTCCGTGTGAGGCGTTATTGCTGACGACATATTTATATCCAAAATCAGTCCATACTTCCACCTCGCCCCCGAACGGTCAGCAAAGTGCGATGAACGGTATATCGCATATGATTCCCCCATGATGCACTTCAGTTTTCTAAAGCAGGTTTTCAAAGGTAAACGTTCTTTTTTCTAAGGAATTAATCCAGATTGCACAAATATTTTCATGTTTAAGAATTGCATAGCTAAAACGGTTTTCTGCATATATATGTCGTTTGTCCACGATTCGATTTGGATTCGATTATATTCAGCTTGCAATCATTCTTATTCATACATTCTCACCAGTTGAGTATGGATATAGATTGTTTTCAAAACGAGTCAGGCAGTTAGTTGCATGCTTGACAGCGTAAGAAGTAGGTAAAGATACCGTTCGCACAATACGTCCGTGCCGCAAGTCGACTAAATTGAGACAATAGTGAATAGTGTTAGGCTACCGTCCCCTGCGGGGACTGAACGGACAGATGCATATGCCGAGCAAAATCGAAAAGAAGCAAAAGGCCGCTAAGCTGCGCAAGCCGCCGCGCGACTTCTCGTACACGCAAAATCGAGAGCTCAGCTGGCTGCGCTTTGACAACCGCGTGCTCGACGAGGCTTTTGATGAGTCCGTGCCGCTGTTCGAGCGCCTTAAGTTCGTCTCGATCTTCGAGTCCAACCTCGATGAGTTCCTTATGGTGCGCGTGGGTGGCCTGTCCGACCTTGCCGAGCTCAAAAAGCAGCCTGTCGACAACAAGAGCAATATGACCGCCTCCGAACAGGTCGATGCTGTCATGGCCGAAATGCCCGAGCTCCTTACCCGTTGGGAGTCCATCTTTAAGAACATCGAGGGCAAGCTCGACACCTTGGGCGTTCACCGCGCGCGTGTCGATTCGCTTACGCCCGAGGAGCGCACCTTTGTAACCCGCTACTTCCAGGCCTACGTGTCGCCGGTCATCTCACCGCTGGTGATCGACCCGCGCCACCCCTTCCCCAACCTGCGCAACGGCGCACTCTACCTGGCCTGCGGCCTGGACGGCGTCACCGACGAGGAAAGTCTGCTGGGCCTGATCGAGATTCCCGCCTCGATGAACCGCGTGGTCGAGATCCCCTCGCCCACCGGCACCTACTCCTACATCTTGCTCGAGGATGTTATCCTCGCCTGCCTGGATAGCTGCTTTGGCTCCTATAAGCCGCTCGACCGCGCGCTCATCCGCGTCACCCGCAACGCCGACATCGATCCGGACGGCGAGGGCGTCGAGGAGGAAGAGGATTACCGCCAGCACATGAAGCGCATCCTCAAGAAGCGCCTGCGCCTGCAGCCGGTAGTGCTCGCCGTCTCGGGCTCGCTCGAAAAGCCAACGCTCAAGACTATCCGCAAGGCGCTCGAGCTCTCGCATCGCTCGGTCTTTACCTGCGACATCCCGCTCAACCTGGGCTATGTCTTTAGCATCGAGGGCAAGATTCCCGAGCATCTGCGCAACGAGCTGCTCTTTACGCCGTTTAAGCCGCAGCCCAACCCCACCATCGATATGACCCGCTCCATCCGCGAGCAGGTACTTCAGCACGACAAGCTGCTCTTTTATCCCTATGAGGCCATGAACCCCTTCCTGGATCTGGTGCACGAGGCCGCCTACGACCCCGAGTGCATCTCACTGCGCATCACGCTCTACCGCGTGGCTAAGCAGAGCCGTCTGTGCGAGTCGCTCATCGATGCCGCCGAAAACGGCAAAGAGGTCACGGTGCTCATGGAGCTCCGCGCCCGCTTCGACGAGCAGAACAACATCGAGTGGGCCGAGCGTCTGGAAGAGGCAGGCTGCACCGTCATCTACGGCTCCGAGGGCTTTAAGTGCCACTCCAAGATCTGCCAGCTCACTTATCGCGAGGGCATGGCGCTTACACGCCTGACGTTGTTGGGCACCGGCAACTTTAACGAGAAGACGGCCAAGCTCTACAGCGACTTTATGCTCATGACCGCCCATCCCGGCATCGGCGAGGACGCCAACTTGTTCTTCCGCAACCTGTCGCTGGGCAACCTGCGCGGCGATTACCGCTTCCTGGGCGTGGCGCCGGTCGGCCTGAAGCCGCTCATCATGCGCGGCCTGGATCGCGAGATCCAGCGCGCCCTCGCTGGCGAGCCCGCCCGCGTGTTCTTTAAGCTCAACTCGCTCACCGACCGCGAAGTCATCGACAAGATCGCCGAGGCGTCGTGCGCAGGAGTACGCGTGGACATGATCATCCGCGGCATCTCGTGCCTCAAGCCGGGCGTTCCGGGCAAGACCGAGAACGTGCATGTCCGTTCTATCGTCGGACGCTTTTTGGAGCATGCGCGCGTTTACGCCTTTGGCGTGGACTCGGACATGATCTATCTGAGCTCGGCCGACATGATGACGCGCAACACCGAGCACCGCGTGGAGATCGCCTTCCCCGTGCTCGACCCCACCTGCCGCGCACTGGTGCACGAGTACATGGGCATGCAGCTGCGCGACAACGTGAAGGCCCGCAGCCTCACGAGCGACGGCACCTGGGTCCCCGTGGAGCGCGCAGAGGGTGAGAAACCCTTCAACTCGCAGGAAGCCCTACTGGAGCGTGCCTATCGCAACGCCGAGGCCGCCGCGCAGCAGCGCGCACAGGAGAAGGAACGTGTGGCCGAAGAAGCTATTCAGGCCGAGGTTGAACATGGGGCAGTTGCCAAACCGGAAGCGATTGCCGCTCCCCCGGTGAATGAGCCCGAGGCTGCCGCAGAGCCCGCCGTGGAGAAAGCGCCCAAGGTTCAGAAGGTCCAGGCGACCGTCATTGAGCCCGAGCCTGCACCTGCACCTCAGCCCGAGCCGCAGGTCACCAAGCCCGCACCCGAGACAAGCGCCCGTCGCGATAAGCCCGCCGGTAAGACCAAGGCCATCGAGCGCCATCGCCCCGGCCGCGTGCGCATGGGCCTGGGCCTGATCGGCCTGGGTCTTAAGACGCTCATTACCGGCAAGACGAAATAGTCGTTTGTAGAAGCAGTTTGTAGAAGCGCCCCGCATTTGAGGAAAGCCTCGGATGCGGGGCGCTTTTCCCTGCTACCATGGTGCGAACAACAACGCGAATGACAGGCAGGGATATGAAGCTCACTATAGAATCGATGACCTACGGCGCCGACGGTCTGGCGCACGCCGACAACGGCAAGGCCGTCTTTGTGCAGGGCGCCGTGGCAGGCGACACCGTCGAGGCCGAGGTCGTACAGGACGGCAAGTCGTTCATGCGCGCCCGCACCACCGAGATTCTGGAGCCAAGCCCCGATCGCATTCAGCCCCCCTGCCCCTTCGTGGGCATCTGCGGCGGCTGCTCGTGGGGCAATCTCTTACGCACGGCACAGCTCGCCGCCAAGGAGCAAAACCTGCGCTCCACGCTCGAGCGCATCGGCAAGTTCGCTCCTGAGCAGGTCGATGAGCTGGTACAGCCCATCCGCCACACCAAGGACGACTGGGGCTACCGCAACAAGATCGAGCTGGAGCCCACCGTCGTCAACGGTCGCGTGCGCCTTGGCATGCACGGTGTCGACCCCAGCAAAATCGTGACCGTCGATGCGTGCCCGCTGTTCGATAAGCGTTTTCCCAAGGCGCTCAAATCGGTCGTCGGCGCACTCAACTATCTAAGCGGCAGCCATGACTTGGGGCTCGAACGCGTGGGCATTCGCGCATCGCGCCGCACCAAGGCACTCGAGGTCGCACTCTGGACGCCCACAGGCTCTTTTCCGCGCTCGCAGGTCTCCCGCGTGCTGGCGGACGCCGCTCATCCCACGAGCATCGTTCGTGTGATGAGCAAGGGCGAAAAGAAAGCCCGCCGTGTCTCCAAAGTCGAGATGCTCGCCGGCGAGGGCTCGTGGACCGAGAATATCGCCGAAGGCCAGATGCGCTTATCTGCCCCGTCGTTTTTCCAGGTCAATACCAAGGGTGCCGAGATTTTAATCGAGCTCGTTATGGACGCCCTCGACCCGCAGGAAGACGAGCTGGCCGTGGACCTGTACTGCGGTGCCGGCACCTTTACCCTGCCGCTCGCCCGCCGCTGCGATTTTGTCGCCGCCGTCGAAGCCTATGGCCCGGCCGTGCGCGATCTACGCCGTAACCTGGAGATCAACAAGCT